>NZ_CAXTBM010000001.1:0-175163 GCF_964242765.1 uncultured Hymenobacter sp. | reverse complement strand
GTCTCACTGACTCGACTTGCTACCTGTATGTATTGGAACTACATGGGAAACCAGTCGGGCAAGTTCGGATTGAATTTGAACAGCAGACCGGCACCATTGACTATTCGGTAGCAACTGAGTTTCGGGGCCGAGGGCTAGGCGCCGCAATTCTACGGCGTACCTTTGCGCAACTTCGGCAGGAACGGTCCGCCCCGTGGACACTAGCCGCACACGTTAAAGCCACAAATCCAGCTTCGCGCAAGGTTTTCGAACGATTAGGTTTCACGCGCCAGCCAGCCGTAGAGTTGCATGATGCGCAGTATGACGTCTTCGTCTGCCACGTACCCGCCGACTGCTAGCTTTCTTTCTTTATGCAAGACATCCATATTGGGAATCACCTCATTGGCCTGAGCCAGCCGCCCTTCATTATTGCTGAAATGTCGGGCAACCATGGCCAGTCCTTGGAAAGAGCGCTAGAAATTGTGGATGCCGCTGCCGATGCCGGCTGCCAAGCGCTAAAAATTCAGACGAGCACTCCTGACATGCTCACGCTCGACAGCCGCGAGCCAGATTTTGTTGTGCGCGGGGCAAATGATGATTGGGAAGGACAGTCGCTCTACGAGCTATACACTACCAACCATACCCCGTTTGAGTGGCACGCCCCTATTTTCCGGCACGCCGAAGCTCGCGGAATGGTAGGATTCAGTTCGCCATTTTCCGAAGAAGCTATTGACTTCCTGGAGACGGTTGGCTGTCCGGCTTACAAAATTGCTTCGTTCGAAAACAACTGGCCCAACCTCATTCGCCGGGCCGCTCGCACTGGCAAACCCGTTATCATCTCCACCGGCATGGCCGATTTAGCGGACCTGGAGCGCATGGTGCGCATTGTTCGGAATGAAGGAAACGAGCAAATTGTGTTGCTTAAGTGTACCAGCACGTATCCTGCCCTACCCCACAACACCAACCTGCGCACCATTCCGCACCTGCGGGCTATGTTTGGTTGCCATGTCGGCCTTTCCGACCACACCATGGGCACTGGCGTGGGGGTAGCTGCTACCGTTCTAGGTGCTACCGTTATCGAGAAGCATCTAACGATTCGTCGCGCCGACGGAGGACCGGACTCTTCTTTCTCGATGGAACCCGACGAAATGAAGCGCCTGGTAGAGGAATGTCAACAAGCTCAACAAGCGCTAGGCGCCGTATCCTACGGCCCTACTACGGCAGAGCTGAAATCGTTGGGGTTCCGGCGCTCCATCTATGTTGTGCAGGACATAGCGGAGGGAGAGCTGCTAACAAAAGACAATATTCGGGTGATTCGGCCTGGACATGGCTTGGCTCCCCATCATTTCCCTGAACTCTTAGGGCGCCCGGTACGCCGGGCATTGCGCCGCGGCACGGCACTCACCTGGGACGCCCTGTAAATCTCTGTTCCTATTACCTTCGCTGCTATGGAAATTCGGAAATTCGATAACGGAAGCTACATCATTGCCGAGCGTTTCAGCATTGGCAGCAATTTTCGTATTGGCCCCAATACCACCATCCGCGCTGCTGAATGCACCATTGGGAACAATGTAACGTTGGGGGCAAACAATACCTTCTTGGTGGGGCAGCACTTGGCCATTGGCGACCTGACAGTTTTTGGCAACCAGAACAATCTAACGGCGCGGACTATACATGTGGGCGAGTACGTGTTTTGGGATTCCAATGTAGTAGTTGGCCACGGAGGCAAGTTTAGCGAAGATGCACACCTGCGCGTTGGGTCTTACTCCATGATCTGCGCACGCATAACGCTAAACGTCAACCATGCTATATCCATCGGTGAGTATGTGGGCATTGGAGAAGACGTTGCTATCTGGACTCATGGCTCTTACCTGCCTATTCTGGAAGGCTTTCCTGCTGATTTCGGCCCCGTACACATTGGTAACAAAGTATGGCTTCCAGCTAAATCAACCGTGTTACCCAACCGGCGCATTGGCAACAACGTCGTTATCGGAACCAACTCATTGATCAACAAAGACCTTCCCGATGGCTGCTTAGCAGGCGGCATACCAGTTCGCGTTTTAAAAGAGAATGTATATCCCAGCCAAGACGCTGCCCGCAACGAACACCTAGTCCGCCGTATCATCACTGATTATGAACGGTTAGCCGCCTACAAGCCGCTACAGGTTCAGCTTTCTTATGATCCTACTGCGCAGCAGCTACGCTGCAATCAGGTTGTCTTCCATCTTGACACTATGCAGACGGCAGGAAGCTTTACGGAAGTGGAAGAGGATTTCCGCGACTTTTTGCGCCGCCGGGGTATCAAATTCTACACAGGCCAGCCGTTTTCCTCTGTCCTACCCGAAGAATACCGTCGGCTTCTAGCAGTTTCTTTGGATTAGATGGACTTCAGCAACCGTAAAGTTTTAGTGATAGTCGCGCATCCTGATGATGAGCTTTTGGGCTTAGGAGCAACAATTCACCGGCTAGTAACCCGGCATGGATGCACGGCACGAGCCGTTATACTAGGAGAAGGCATTACCTCAAGAGCAACTGTACGAGACCCGGAACATTGGGCGGAGGAATTGGCTGTTCACCGCAGTAACATCGAGCGAGCGGCAACAGCTATCGGCTATGCCTCTACTGGCATCTACGATTTCGCTGACAATCGTTTTGATTCGGTGGATCTGCTTGATCTTGTCAAAGTAATAGAGCAGGAAAAAGAAGAGTTTCAACCTGACCTTGTCTTCACGCACCATGGTGGCGACACGAATATCGACCATCGTCGCACGTTCGAGGCAGTTATTACCGCTTGCCGTCCGCTGCCAGGTGAACCCATGCGCACTATTTTAGCTTGCGAAACGCCTTCTTCCACGGAATGGCAGGCGGCTAATTTTCCAAATCCCTTTCTGCCAAACTTTTTCCTGGCAGTAACGCAAGAGGATGTTGCTGCTAAAGTTGCGGGTATGGAAGCGTATGAATTTGAGAAGCGGCCGTATCCGCATCCTCGCTCTCCTGAAGCTCTGCGGATACTAGCTCAACGCTGGGGCATCGTTATTGGGCAGCCATTTGCCGAGGCATTCATGTTGATTCGTCATATAGGCTAGGCTTTTTACACAATGTTATGCTCGGACACCTGACCGACCGGCTTCGGGAAATTTTGTATGTCCGCTTCACTGATCATTTTGCTGGCTTTCCACAGCATGCTTTAGAGTCTATCTCGCCTGCTAATTCGTTGCGGCGCCTGGGCAAAGTACTGGGCTATACGGCGCTACGCTTAGTCGGAAACGTCTTTCAGCCGATCCGCAACCCGGAAAGTTTGCGGGGCGCGGTGTGGTTATACGTAGTCAGTCAGAACAACTACGAGTCCCTGCATTTTGTACGAGAAGCCCTGCCTGACGCAGTGCTGGTGGCCGGGCAAAGCAAGCAAATCGGGCGGTACAATACCGCAGTGAACCGCCTCTCGCTCCGGCGGAAGCTGCTGTATTACTGGCAGTTTCCGCTGGTGCTGGCAGGCCTTATGCGCACGGAGGGCCAACGGGCCTGGCGGTTCTTCGATTTGATTTACAGCGCCATTGGCTACTACGAGGTGTACCGCCGGGCGCTTCGGCAGCACCGGCCACGGGCCGTTGTTTTCGCCAACGACCACAATGATGATAGCCGGGCGCTGCTTTTAGCCTGCCGTACCGAAGGCATACCCACTGCCTACATTCAGCACGCCAGCGTCAGCGCCAGCTTTCCTCCGCTGGGTTTCAATTTAAGTCTACTCGAAGGCCAAGATGCACTCGACAAATACCGCCAGTGCGGTCCTATACAAGGCCAGATTGCGCTAGTAGGCATGCCCAAAGCCGACGAGTTCTTGAGCATGAAAAACCAAAACCCCGCCGCGCAACGGGTCGGGCTGGCCTGCAACGTACTCGATGAAACGGAGGCTCTAACCGCTACGCTACACTATTTACTGCCGAAGTTTCCAGACCTTACGTTCACCTTTCGCGCCCACCCCAGCGACACCCGCGACTTTAGTTTCATACAGCGCCAATATCCACAGTTGCAATTCTCTAACGCCAAGCAGGAAAGCGTGTTTGAGTTTCTAATCAAGCAGGATGCCCTCATTGCCGCCGATACCAGCACCCACCTCGAAGCCACCCTACTGAACGTCGTGGGTCTTTACTACCGGTTCAACACCCACGCCACCACCGACGATTATTACGGCTACGTAGCGCACAACCTAGTTGAACGGGCCAACACCTTGCCTGAACTATCTGCTTTGCTTGCCAAGTACCAGCAGCACAAGCCGCTTGACATCTACCGGCGCGCTGCGTATTACAATGCCACGCTAGGCACTCCGGATGAAGGCCGCAGCCGTGAGCGAGCCGTGCGCTTACTGAATGAGTGGCTGAAAACTGTAACATAAGCTTTAGCTTGTGCCCGAGGTTTCAATAGCAGAAGTGCTTTCCAGATTTCCGTTAGCGCATGAATATCGGCAACACCAACGCTCGGTCTGTTTCTGAAAGTCATCATCAGTTCATAGCGCGTGATGTACGGGTTGGCTACGTTATGCGCCATTTTTGGGCGGCCTATCAATCTACTACGTATACCAATATTAGCGTAGGAGGCCGCTACCCTGACGATTCGTTACAGATAGCAGACCATGCGGCCGGTTTTTTTGATGCGGAAGAGCCCTATCCTTCTGAGCCAGTCTGGCAGGAATGGCAGAATCAGCACTTGCCGTTTTTCTTTGGGCCGCCCTCTGATAAACCGCTAGTGGAGTTCTTGCCCGATAACCGTGCTTATATCCACACTGACATTATCTCGGCGGCCTTTTACCTGCTCAGCGGCTGGCAGGAATATTTCTCTGCCGAGCGAGACCGGCACGGGCGCTTTCCATACGCCGCCAGCGTGCAATACCGCTACGGTTTCGTGACGGTGCCCGTCGTGAATTACTACTTCGATATTCTGAAAACGGCCATCGAGCACGTGACCGGTAAGCCACTACTACCACGCCGATGGACTGACAATGCGCCGTTCGCCACGTTCGTTACCCACGATGTCGACGAGTTACATAGTGCTTGGAAAGCGCCCGCCAAAGACGCTTTATACCGCCGTAACTGGTTGCGCTTCGGTCGGCGGCTTTGGCAACACCTCACCCAACCTGACGCCTGGAACAATTTAGAATCGGTGCAGCAGATTGTGAATCGTTTCAACGCGAAAAGCACGTTTTTCTTTCTGGCTGAACACCGTAAGGCCGCCAATGGCACTCCTAATGCCGACTATAAATTAGCCGTTGCCGCTACGCAGAAGCGCCTCAAAGGCTTAGCCGAACGAGGCGCTGAATTGGCTGTACATGGCAGTATTGGCACTTCCACCGATGCGGTACGGCTGCAACAGGAAAAGCAACAGCTCCCGAAGCTTATTGCTGGCAATCGGTTTCATTACTTGCAGTGGGAACCACGCCTTACGCCTACCATTCTCAATCAGACCAATTTTCTTTACGATTCCACATTAGGTTTCGCCGAGCATTTTGGCTTCCGCAATTCTTATTGCCAGCCGTTTTTCCCTTATGACTTCGCAGCGGGCGGCTACTGCAACTTTCTCGAAATCCCGCTCACCGTGATGGACGTCACGCTGCATCACCCCAACTATTTGCAGCTAGCTCCAGACGAAATCTTGCCGGCCCTACTGCCAATGTTCCGGGAAATTGAGCGATTCGGGGGAGTCTGCACGCTGCTTTGGCACAACGACCATTTCGACCCCGCCAACCAAACCACGGGTCCGCGCCAGTTCGCCGAATTGATGCAGTACCTTCGCAGCCACAATTCCGCCTTCGTTAACGGCCGCGACATCTGCGAGAAAATGAATGAATGAGTGAATGAGCGAAGTAGTCTACGTTTGCAGACGTTTACCTACTTCGCGCCATTCGCGCCAGAAGCTACTTCACTCATTCACCATTTCACTCTCACCTCTTTGGGCATCGTTCAGCGGCAGGGGCTGCGCAATACCATTATTTCTTACGCTGGGTTGGGGCTAGGCTTCGTGAACACGGTGCTGGTGCTGCCAAAGGTGCTGGAGCCGCAACAAATAGGTTTGACCAGTGTGCTGATGGCCATTGCCACCCTGTTTGCGCAGGTATCGGCGTTTGGGTTCGGCAACATGGGAGTGCGGTTTTTCCCTTATTTCCGCAAGCCGGAAACTGGGCACCACGGCTTTTTACCGTTTCTGCTGGGAGTGCCCCTGCTCGGCTTCTTGCTCATAGCTGTGCTGTATGTAGTAGGCCGGCCGTTGGTCTTGTACTGGTACAGTAAGGATGCCGCGCTGTTGGGCCGCTATTATAGCTGGGGACTGGTTTTGACGCTGTTTGTCTTGCTGATCAACCTGCAAGACGCCTACCTGAAGGCCCTGTACCACACTGCCTTTTCGTCTTTCACCCAGGAAATCGTGCTGCGGCTGCTCGTCACGGCCGGGGCGCTGCTCTTTGCGGGCGGCTACCTCGATTTTCACGGCTACGTGCTGTGGTACGTGGGGGCCATCAGTTGCATTGCGCTGCTGCTCACGGTGTACACAGCTTTTATTGGCGAGCTGCATTTACGACCTACCACGGCGGCGCTGCGGGTGCGGCCACTGCGCGAAATGCTCGGCTTCGGCGCCTTCGCGTTGCTTGGCAACGTATCGGGCGTAGTTATTTCCAGCATCGACTCGATTATGGTGGGCGCCAAAGTTGATTTGGAAGGTGCGGGTATTTACGCCACCGCGTTTTTCATCAGCACGGCGCTGGTGCTGCCGTTTCGGGCACTCTACAAGATTGCGTTTCCACTGTTGGCCGAGTACTGGAAAAACAACGACTTGCCGCGCATGGCCGACTTCTACCAGCGCACTACCCGCCTAAACACCATGCTCGGCTGCTATCTGGCGCTCGGCATCGCCCTGAATCTGGATTTCATCTTCACCCAAATGAAACCAGCCTACGCCGCCGGTACTTCGGCCGTGTTGATTTTGCTGGCCGGGCGCCTCTTCGATGGTATTACGGGCCTCAATGGCCTCATCGTCGTCACGTCGCCGCGCTACCGCTACGACCTGATTTTCAATGCTTCGCTGGCATTGGCTACGGTAGTCATGAATCTACTTTTGATTCCGCGAATGGGCCTGACTGGCGCCGCGGTAGCCGCTTCGGTGGCCCTGCTGTCTATCAACCTGGCCCGCACCTGGTTTGTGTGGCACAGCTTCGGGTTGCAGCCTTTTGATCGGCGCGTGCCACTTATTCTGCTGCTGGCCGCCGCCGCGGGCCTGGCGGCGTGGCTGGTACCTTTCGTGCACTCCTTGTTGGTCACGATGCTGCTGCGGTCGAGTGTGCTTACGGTGCTGTACGGCGGGCTGCTGCTGGTCACTAATGCCGAACCCCAGGTTCGGGAGATACTGCAAAAATTACTTCGCCGCGGACCAGCTTAGATCCCACTACAGCTATTGTTAAGCAGTAAAATGCTTGAGTAATACACATTCCGCCGACTCTTGCCGTTAAATTGTCATATAATTATTGGCTTGCTATTCCCTACTTCAGCCACTGCTATAAAGCGCAGCCAAAAACAAGAACTTCAGCTTAATTATGATGATTACGACGTTTTAAAGCTCCTTCTGCTCGATTCAAAACTTAGTTTTTGCCAATTAGTTCTGAAGCATACTTGTTGAAATAAGGCAGCGGCAGCGGTTGTTCATTGTATTCGCAGTAAATAAATTTGGAAGTATAAAATTTCGGCTAGTACATTTGTAGTATCAATTCTTTACCCCCAAAAGGATTGTTTTTATACAGAGGCGTGGAGAGACAGGCTCGACGAAACGCCGGCAACCCCCAGATCATCTGGAACGGTGCCAAGTCCTGACCATATAAAAACAAGTTGCCGTGAAACGCTCTATCAACGCCGCCACCTCTTCTGCCGCCTTCTATGCTCTACAGCATGGATGTTGTGGCATGGCAAGCCCCGTCTGTATGACCGTGGCTTTTGGTTGCTGTTGTTAGAAGTAGCGCCACCCTCCTTTTTCTTGGTTCGTGCGCTGATTTCGGTGAGCTAGTGCGTCTGCACACCTAGTTCTGCTCCGTTTTCGCCCGTTCCGCTTTCTGCCTCCGACTGGTCTTTGCCGCGCCTTCGCGTTGCTACCCACCGAGGCTATTCTCCGACCGGACCTTTGCCAACGCGGCAAACCCTCCTCATTTTTCTTGTCATGCCCGCAGCCTCTGCCGCGTTGGTCGTTCCCGTGCTGGACGATCTGCGCCTTCAGCTCACATCCGCTTCTGCCCTGGAACGGCTACGCCTTGTAGCCACTCACTTCCCCGAGAAGGCCATTTTCTCGACTTCTTTTGGCTTGGAAGACCAAATTATCAGCCATCTAATTTTCGATAACGAGCTACCTATCAAAGTTTTCACCTTGGATACGGGCCGCAACTTTCAGGAAACCTATTCCACCTGGAACAAGACCTTGCTCAAGTACGGACAACCCATTGAGGTATTTTTTCCGCGCCAGGAAAGCGTGGAAGAATTGATGCGCACCAAGGGACCCAACAGCTTTTATGAGAGCGTCGACAACCGCAAGGAGTGCTGCTACATCCGCAAGGTAGAACCGCTGAACCGTGCCCTGGCCGGCCAGGCGGCGTGGGTGACCGGCATCCGCGCCGAACAGTCGCAGAACCGGCAAACTATGGACCCGGTGGAGTGGGACGCGGCGCACAACCTCACCAAGATTCACCCGCTCTTCGACTGGACGTGGGAGCAAGCCGTGGATTTCGCCCAAGTGAACGGCATTCCGGTAAACCCGCTGCACAAGCAAGGCTTCGTGAGCATCGGGTGCGCGCCGTGCACCCGCGCCATCAAGCCCGGCGAGGACTTCCGGGCCGGCCGCTGGTGGTGGGAAGACCTTTCGGCCAAGGAATGCGGCCTGCACTCCACCGCCGCTACGCACCACGACGGCCCCGACCCGGTAGTGGAGCCAGTTGAAGAAACTCAATAACCTCGTCCTTATTCTCACATCTGAAGCAACTGCTTCAAGCCAATATACGCGGCGCCATTACCATCAGAAGCCATGCAACTTGAACTCCCGGCGCTGCCCCAGCAACAGCATATCCTAGAAACCATGAGTGCGCACTCCTTCGATTACCTCGACCGGCTGGAAGCCGAAGCCATCCATATCCTGCGGGAAGTAGCCGGCCAATTTGAGCGGCCTGCGCTGCTCTTTTCGGGCGGCAAAGATTCTATTGTGCTCACCAGGCTGGCCGAAAAAGCCTTCCGGCCGGGCCGTTTTCCTTTCCCACTGGTGCACGTCGATACGGGCCACAACTTCCCGGAAGTGCTGGCTTACCGCGACCAGTTGGCCGCCGAGCTGGGCGAAAAGCTGATTGTGCGTAGCGTGGAAGACACCATCAAGCGGCAGCGCCTGCGCGAGCCGGGCGGCAAGTTCCCGAGCCGCAACCCGCTCCAAACCTACACGCTGCTGGAGGTAATCGAGGAGTTCGAGTTCGACGCTTGTATCGGTGGGGCGCGCCGCGACGAAGAAAAGGCGCGCGCCAAAGAGCGCATCTTCTCGGTGCGCGACGAGTTCGGGCAGTGGGACCCCAAGCGTCAGCGCCCGGAACTCTGGAACGTGTACAACGGCCGCATTCAGAAAGGCGAAAACGTGCGCGTTTTCCCGATTTCCAACTGGACCGAGCTGGACGTGTGGCGCTACATCCAGCGCGAAAACATTCAGCTCCCCGACATCTACTTCGGCCACGAGCGGACCTGCGTGGTGTTGCCGAGCGGCCAGCTATTGGGCTTATCGGAGCACTTGCAGCTTGACGAGGAAGACGAAATCGTGACCCGGCAGGTGCGCTTCCGCACCGTAGGCGACTCCACCTGCACGGCCGCCGTGGAAAGTGACGCCAGCACCGTGGAAGACATCATCCAGGACTTGCTGCTGGCCAAAGTAAGCGAGCGGGGCGCCACCCGCCTCGACGACAACATTTCGGAAGCCGGTATGGAAGACCGAAAACGCAACGGCTATTTCTGATGAGTTGATGTGCTGATGTGCTAATGAACAGCAAGGCCAAACCGTCGGCAAAATAGCACATCAACTCGTCGTACATCAACACATTATCACATCAACAATCAGCACATCAAGCTCATGGACCTTCTCCGATTTATAACCTGCGGCAGCGTCGACGACGGCAAAAGCACGCTGATTGGGCGCCTGCTCTACGATTCTGACTCGGTATCGCTGGACGTACTGGCGGCGCTGGAAAATCGCCCTACCGTGCACGGCACCGTGGATCTGGCCTTACTCACCGACGGCTTGCGGGCCGAGCGAGAACAGGGCATCACGATTGACGTTGCCTACAAATATTTCACCACGCCGCGCCGCAAGTTCATCATCACCGATGCCCCGGGCCACGTGCAATACACCCGCAACATGGTAACGGGCGCCAGCAACGCTGATCTGGCCATTGTGCTGGTCGATGCGCGGCAGGGCGTGGTCGAGCAAACGCGCCGCCACACGCTGGTGGCCGCGCTGCTGGGCATCCGCAACTTCGTGTTGGCGGTCAACAAGCTGGATTTGGTGGGCTTCGATGAAACCATCTTCAACCAGATTGCCGCCGACTACGCCGCCCTCACCGACCACTTCCAGCTACCCGCCGCAACCGCCATTCCGCTCAGTGCCCTGCACGGCGACAACGTGGTGAAACACTCCAACCGTATTGCGTGGTACACGGGCCCGAGCCTGTTGCAACACCTCGAAAGCGTGCCAGCCGCCGTGGAAGCAGCTAATGCTGAGCCCCGCTTCCAGGTGCAGTATGTCATCCGACCGCAAACTGCCGATCTGCCCGACTACCGGGGTTACGCCGGTCAGATTCAGAGCGGTCAGTACCGCCGCGGCGACCGGGTGAAAGTGCTGCCCTCGGGCCTGGAATCGGTGATTGAGGCCATTGAAGTAAATCAGCAGGAAGTGGAAGTTGCTGTGGCGCCGCAAGCCGTGGTGCTCCGCCTCACCGATGATGTGGACATCAGCCGGGGCGACGCCATTATTCCGGTGGAGCACGTGCCCAACCTCACGCGCGAAATTGAAGCTACGGTTTGCTGGATGAGCGAGCAGCCGCTCTGGCCGGGTCGCAAGCTACTGTTGCAGCATCATTCGGCGGTGGTGAAAGCGGCCGTGCCTACCATTTTGCACAAAGTGAACGTGCAAACCTTCGCCCGCGGCGCCGCCGACTCTGCCCAACTCAACGACATCGTGCGGGTGCGCATCAAAACGGCCGTCCCGCTGGCCGTCGACAACTATCACGAAAACCGCGTGACCGGCGCCTTCATTCTGGTTGATGAGCAGAGCGGCGACACAGTGGCCGCCGGCCTGATTGGCGCCGCCAACGCCGACTACTTCACGGCTCCCTTGGCGCCGCCGGTGGCCTTTTCTATCTAACTTTTTGCAAAAAGAACGTCATGCTGAGCGAAGGCAGAGCATCTCGCGTGCTGATGTTGTGGTGCTAATGAGGTTGCCACACTAGCGAGATGCTTCGACTATGGCTCCCCCTTCGCTCAGTATGACGTTCTTTTTTGCTGCTTAACTATCCTTCATGTCACTCACTAAAATCCCTCGCCTCACCGTACTTGGCGCCGGCCCCGGCGACCCGGAGCTACTCACCCTGAAAGGGGCGCGGGTGCTAGGCGAAGCCGACGTGATTCTTTATGATGCGCTGGCTAACAACGACTTGCTTGCCCACGCCCGCCCCGATGCCGTAACGGTTTTTGTGGGCAAGCGCCGCGGCATGCGCAGCCACAGTCAGGATGAAATCAACGCGCTGATTGTGGAGTATGCGCGCCAGTGCGGCCACGTAGTGCGCCTGAAGGGTGGTGACCCGTTTGTGTTTGGGCGAGGGCGCGAGGAAATGCTGTACGCCGAGCAGCACGGCTTGCTTACCGACTATGTACCCGGCATTAGCAGCGCCGTTGCAGCGGCGGGCAGCGTGGGCATTCCGGTTACGCACCGGGGGGCCAGCGAAGGATTCCGGGTGATTACGGCCACCACCGCCACCGGCGAATTGTCGGGCAGTGTGCGCGAGGCCGCCGGTACGCGCACGACCACCGTCATTTTGATGGGCTTAGGTGAGTTGGAGCGTATCACAGCGCTTTTCTGTCAGCAAGGACAGGCCGATACCCCGGCGGCCATCATCCAAAACGGCACTTTGCCGACTGCCCGACTGGTAACGGGTACCGTGGCCGAACTGCCGGCTCGTGCCGCGGCCGCGGGCATTGGCGCTCCGGCCATCATCATCATCGGTGAAGTAACTCGACTGGCTACCGCTTCTTCCGAGGCAGCCGAGTTACTACCCGGCCTGTCATTTCCGGCTTTTGCCGCGGCGTACGCCGAGGTAGCCTAACAGCCTGTCATTCCGACGCAGGAGGAATCTGAGTTATCCTCCTTTATCAAAGCACTCAGATTCCTCCTGCGTCGGAATAACAGTTCCGCATCAACCCACCGCTTCCCATTTGTTATTTATGTCCATTTCCTCTTCTTCGCTTCCCATCGGGCTTGACGACAAGGCGCTCAACGACCTGACGGCGAGCCTGTCTCAGCAGCAACTGGTGTGGCTCAGTGGCTACCTCTACGGCCGCGCTGTGGATGCCCCGCAGAATGGCGCCACAGCCAGTACGCAGGCTACGGCCGCGGTGGCAACTACGGCCGCCACCCAAACCGCCCCAACTCCGGCAGCGGCCCCGTCGCGCCTCACGATTCTTTACGGCTCCCAAACCGGCAACAGCAAGAAAGTGGCACTGCAAACTGCGGAAGCCGCCCGGCTGCGGGGACTGGAGCCGACGGTGCGGGACATGAACGACTACCCGACCCGCACCTTGGCTTCGGAACAGCAGTTGTTGGTGATTACCAGCACGCAGGGCGAGGGGGACCCACCCATTGCCGCCGAAGATTTTCACCAGTTCTTGCTTGGACCGCGCGCGCCCAAACTCCCGGCCCTGCGCTACTCGGTGCTGGCCCTCGGCGATAAAAGCTACCTGCAATTTTGCCAGACCGGCATCGAGTTCGACGAGCGACTGGCCGCACTAGGGGCGCAGCGCCTCGCCGACCGGGTGGATTGCGACGTGGAATTCCAGGAGTCGGCCGCGCAGTGGGCGGACCGGGTGCTGGACGTGCTGACGCAGGAAGTAACTTCCACTACAACCCAAGCCAGCCCAAGCACGGGGGCTACCCTGGCGCAAGCCGCCGCTTCTGGCTCGCTGACGGGTGGTAGCCAGGCCGATATATCCGCGTTTCGGGTGGCGAGCAGTCTGGTACCCGCTCCCAAGCCGACCGTGTTGCACGAGGAAGTGCAGCTTGATGCGCCCTTGTTGGAGAAGATTCAGCTTAATGGTCGGGGCTCTACTAAGGAGACGTACCACCTTGAATTTTCTCTCGAAGATTCCGGCCTGTACTACGAGCCCGGCGACGCGTTGATGGTGCAACCCACCAACCGCCCCGATCTGGTAGCCGATGTTATCCGGGCGTCCCGCCTCGATGCCACGGCGCCAGTGCAGTTGAAAGGCACGGAACTGGATTTAACCACGGCACTCACTGAACGCTTGGAACTGTCGGTGCTAACCCGTGACGTGCTGGAACGCTACGCCGCCCTGGCGCCGCAGTATCCGCAGTTGCACGAAGCGTTGGCAGATACTACGCAGCTTCAGGCGTTTCTCTACGGCCGCGACGTGGTGGATTTGCTTACGCACTTTCCTATCGACTTGTCGGCGCAGCACCTAGCGGCGGTGTTGCGGCCCCTGCCCGCGCGGGCGTACTCCATTGCCAGCAGCTTGCTAGCGCATCCCAACGAAGTGCACTTGACAGTGGGCGCCGTGCGCTACGAAGCCCACGGCCGCCAAAAGCACGGTGCCTGCTCGGTATACCAAGCCGACCATTTGAGCATCGGCGACACAACGCGGGTGTGGGTGGACCGCAACGAGTACTTCAAGCTGCCACAAAATCCGGCTACCGATATTATTATGGTCGGGCCGGGAACGGGCGTGGCACCGTTCCGCTCGTTTGTGGCGGAGCGGGCCGAATCGGGGGCTACGGGGCGCAATTGGCTGGTGTTCGGCAACCCGGCATTTACCACTGACTTCCTTTACCAAACCGAGTGGCAGCAGCACCTCAAGCAAGGCACGCTGCACCGCCTGGACCTAGCCTTCTCCCGCGACCAAGCCGAGAAAATCTACGTGCAACACCGCCTCTTGGAGCAGGCTCCGCAGGTATTCAAGTGGCTGGAAGACGGTGCTTACTTCTACGTCTGCGGCGACAAAACCCGCATGGCCGCCGACGTCCGCAAGGCGCTACTGACCATCATCGAGCAGCAGAGCGGCCAAGACGCTGAGTACGCTGCCGACTACCTGAAGCAGCTGAAAAAGTCGCGCCGCTACTTAGAGGACGTGTATTAACAGAACTGTTGATCCGACCACCGGGGGAATCTGAGTGAAACTTTAGAACGAAATACCTCAGATTCCTCCCGGCGGTCGGATCAACAAGTAACCTCAACTAAAGAACCCTTCCAATCCACGATACAAATTCAAATGAAAGCACACTACGCTTCTTTATTGCTGGTTCCGGCTTTGGCGCTGGCTGCTCCGGCGCGAGCACAGGATGCGCTGATAGCCATTAGCGGCACCGTGTTCGAGAAAGGCACACAGCAGCCGCTACCAGGCGTGAGTGTTAGTGTGAAGGGCGGCTCGGTGGGTACGCAGAGCGACGCGAACGGCAAATTCGAGCTAAAGTCGCGGCTGCGGTTTCCGTTTACGCTGGTATTCAACATTGTGGGGTACGAGGCGCGAGAACTGCAAGTAGCCAGCGGTAGCCAGCCGATTGCGGTGCAGCTCGAATCGAGGGCTATTGCCGTGAACGAGGTGGTGGTATCGGCGTCGCGGGTGGAGGAAAGCCGGCTGAAGTCGCCGGTGGCCATTGAGAAGCTGGATATCCGGGCCATCAAGGAAACGCCGGCGCCAAGCTTCTACGACGCGCTGGAAAACGTGAAGGGCGTGCAAATGACCACCAGCAGCCTGACCTTCAAAGTGCCCAACACCCGCGGCTTCAACATCCCGAACAACTTCCGTTTCATGCAACTCGTGGACGGCGTGGATATGCAGGCCGCCACGCTCGGCGTACCGCTCGGCAACGCCATCGGGCCGACGGAGCTGGACATTGCCAGCGTGGAAATCACGCCCGGCGCGGCGTCGGCGCTGTACGGCATGAACGCCATCAATGGCATGGCCAACCTGACCACCAAAAGCCCCTTCACCTATCAAGGGTTGAGCGTGTACCAGAAAGTGGGCGTCAACCACGTAGATGGTAGAGACCGGGACCCGAGCGCACTCACCGAAACGGCCGTGCGCTACGCGCAGGCCTTTAACAACAAGTTTGCCTTCAAGTTAAACTTCAGCTATCTGCGCGGTACTGACTGGTTGTCAGACACTCAAACCGACCAGAACCCACAGAATCTGAATTCGGCCAACCCACGCTTCCCCGAGCTTGCGGGCGCCAACAACCCAGCCGCTGACCTCTGGAACCGCTACGGCGACGACCGGAGTGGCAACGTGCCAGTGTCTATTCAGTACGGGGGCCGCACCGAGACTTTCAACGTGCGCCGCACCGGCTACTACGAGAAGGATTTGGTTTCGCCGACGGTGCGCAACCTCAAGTTTGATGGTGGTTTGTTCTACAAGCTCACCGAAAAGCTGGAACTCTCCTACGGCTACCGCTACGGTTTGATGGACGGCATTTTCCAGCGCGGCAACAAGATTCAACTCAAGGACGTGACCGTGCAGAACCACAAGCTGGAACTGCGCGGCGCCGACTACTATGTGCGCAGCTACGTGCTGGTGGAAAACACCGGCGACTCCTACAACCTGAACCCGCTGGCCCTCAACCTCGACCTGAACAACGGCTCGAACACGGTGTGGGGCAACAAGTTCCGGACCGAGTTGCAGAGCCAAGTAAACAATGGCACCGACCTGGCCACCGCCATGCAGCAAGCCCGCGCCGTGGCGGATGCCGGCCGCGCCGAGCCCGGCACCGAGGCGTTCAACCAACTCAAGAACACCATCACGGGCATCAACAATTGGGATAGTGGCGTGAACGTGCCCGGCGCACCGGCCACCGGCGGCGCTGCTCTTTGGCAGCGTAGCCGCACCTACCACAACGAGGCGCAGTGGAACGTAGGCCGGCGCATCAAGTTTGCCGATGTGGTACTTGGGGCTGATGCCCGCGTGTACGAGGTGATACCCGACGGCAACAACTTCGTGGACTTCTCGAAGCCGCTGGCTGACCGCACCACACCCGGCGGCAACAACGTGTACTACAAGAAGTTCGGTGGCTTTGCGCAAGCCACCAAGCTGCTACTGCAAGACCGCCTGAAGCTGAACGCCTCGCTCCGCCTCGACTACAATCCCGAGTTCAACCCCAAGCTCAACCCGCGGATAGCCGCCGTGTATACGGCCGCCAAAAACCATAACTTCCGGGCTTCCTACCAAAACGGCTGGCGCTTCCCGGCGCTGTTTGAGGCTTTGTCGTTCGTGAACAACGGCAACGTGCGCCGCGTGGGCGGCCTAGCCCGCGTGAACGAGGGCCTCGGCTTCCTCGACAACTCGTACACCCTCACTTCGCTCGACAACTTCACGGCCGCCGTAAGCCGCGACGTAGCCGCCGACCCCACTGGCACCACGGCGCAAAAGCAGCAACGTGCCGCCCTCAACAACCGCGACGTGCTGCAAGTAGCCAACCTGCCAACCATGGAGCCGGAGCGCATCAACGCGTTTGAAGTGGGCTACAAGAGCGTGCTTTTCGACAACCGTTTGGCCCTCGACCTGGATGCGTACTACAATGTCTACTCTGGTTTCCTGGGGCAGGTGGAAGTGGCCGTGCCGAAGTCGGGGCCGGTGGGTACGGATGCGTCGGTGCAGGACATGCTGGTCCGCGGGCAGCAGGACCGGTACCGGGTGTACGCCAACGCCCGCAACCAGTACCGCAGCTACGGTTCGGCGGTGGGCGTGACTTACAATTTCTACCAGAAATTCACCGTGGCCGGCAACGCCAACTACAACAACATTGCCACCAACAGCACGCAGGACGTGTTCATCACCGGCTTCAACACACCCAAGTGGACCACCAACCTGAGCTTCGGCAACCGCGAGATTGTGCGCAATGTGGGCTTCAACGTGGTGTGGCGCTACCAGGACTCGTTCCTGTGGGAAAGCCAGCTCGCCAACGGCCAGATTCCGGCCTATCAGAACGTGGATGCCCAAGTGAACGTGCGCATTCCCGCCCTGAAATCCACCATCAAGCTAGGCGGCACCAACCTGCTCAACAACCGCTACATCCAGTACGCCGCCGGCCCCACCATCGGTGGGTTGTACTACGTGGCCCTGACTTTCGACAACACGATAATCCGCTAACCGCCGCCTTCCAGTCGTGAACCGCTTTTTCCCCTTGCTTGCTCTATTGCTTCTGGTGGCCCTGCCAACGCGGGCACAGAAACAGTATGTGCGCGAGCAGCAGACGTGGCTGGGATTTTTCAACCAAACTCGCTTCACGCCGCGCTGGGGCACTTGGACGGACTTGCACCTGCGCCTGCACGACCGGTATGTGCAGGATCTGTTTCAGGGTGTGGCGCGGGTGGGGCTCACGTATTACCTGACCGATGACGTGCGGCTGACGGGTGGCTATGCCTATGTACACCACTTCCCGGATGGGGCGCGCACGGTGGGCCAGCCCGAGCATCGGCCCTGGCAGCAGGTGCAGTGGTTTACGCGCTTCCCCAAGGCCCGCCTGATGCAGTGGGTGCGGCTGGAAGAGCGGTTTCGTACCACCATCCGCAGCAACGAGCAAACTTCCGACTACGATTTCAACTACCGCACCCGCTACAACGCCGCGCTTTTCCTACCACTCACCAAACGCGGTTTCGAGCCGGGTGGGCTACAGTTTCTGCTCAACAACGAGGTGATGATGAATTTCGGCCAGGAGATTCGCTACAACTACTTCGACCAAAACCGGCTGTTTGCGGGCTTGGTGTATCAGGCCAACAAACACGGGCAACTGCACGCCGGCTATATGCATCTGTTTCAACAGCTTCCGGCGGGCAGCACCTACCGGAACCAACACACTATCCGGGTGTTTTACTTTCATAATTTCGACTTGCGGCCTACTCCGCCGCCCGTTCCAACTCCCACGCCGCAATAAGATCATGGCCGATACCATCATAAAGCTTTCCGAAGTCGAACACGTCAAGGACGCCAGCAACTACCTGCGCGGCACCCTAGCCGATAGCCTCGTCAACCCGATAACGGGCGCCCTCAACCCCGACGATACTCACCTCATCAAGTTCCACGGCTCCTACCAGCAAACCGACCGGGACCTGGACAGCGAGCGGAAACGGCAGAAGTTGGAGCCCCTCTACTCGCTCATGATTCGGGTGCGGGTGCCGGGCGGCATTGCCACGCCGGAGCAGTGGCTGCGCATGGATGCGTTGTCCAAGCAGTACGCCAACAATACGCTCAAGCTTACCACTCGCCAGACGTTTCAACTCCACGGAGTGCTCAAGCGCAACCTCAAAAAGACCATTCTTGGCTTCAACCAGGTGTTTATGGACAGCATTGCGGGTTGCGGCGACGTGAACCGCAACGTGATGTGCAACCCTAATCCCCATCAATCCGAGGTGCATGGGCAGGTGTATGAATTGTCGCGCCGCATCAGTGCCCACCTCACGCCGCGCTCGTCGGCGTACTGGGAGTTGTGGCTGGACGGGGAACAGCAGCACATCAGCGCGCCCAACGAGGGTGAGGAAGATGCCGAGCCGATTTATGGCAAAACCTACCTGCCGCGCAAGTTCAAAATTGCGCTGGCCGTCCCGCCGCACAACGACACCGACATCTTCGCCAACGACCTCGGCCTGATTGCCATCGAGGAAAAAGGAAAGTTGCTCGGCTTCAACGTGGCCATTGGGGGCGGCATGGGCATGACCTTCGGTATGCTCGATACCTACCCGCGCCTGGCCGACGTCATCGGGTTTGTGCCCGCCGACCAAGTAGTGGACCTCTGCGAGAAAGTGGTAACCATTCAGCGCGACTGGGGCAACCGCGAAAACCGCAAGTTTTCGCGGTTGAAGTACACCCTTGACCGGGTGGGGCTCGACGTGTTTCAGGAAGAACTGAACCAGCGGCTGGGCTATGAGTTGGCACCCGCCCGCGCCTACGAGTTCAAAAGCTCCGGCGACGCCTTCGGGTGGACGACCGGCCCCGATGGCGGGCAGCACCTCACGCTATTTGTGGAAGGCGGCCGCGTGGCCGACCGACCCGGCCACACCCTGAAAACTGCGCTGCGCGAAATTGCCGGCTTCCATACCGGCGACTTCCGCCTCACCGGCAACCAAAACCTGATTCTGGCCAACGTCGCGCCCGCCCACCGCCTCAGCGTTCAGGCGTTGCTCGCGGAGCACGGCGTGGTGGTAGCCGGCAACGACCTGTCGGGGCTACGGCGCGGGGCGTTGGCGTGCGTAGCGTTGAACACCTGCTCGTTAGCATTTGCGGAGGCCGAGCGCTATCTTCCCCAATTACTTACCCGATTGGAGGAAAGTATGAAAACCTATAATTTAACCCAAGATGATATCTTGCTGCGAGTTACAGGTTGTCCCAATGGCTGCGCCCGTCCTTACTTAGGTGAAATTGGGCTAGTGGGCCGTTCCGTAGGTCGTTATAACTTGTATTTGGGGGCCGCCTTCAACGGTGACCGGCTCAACAAGCTCTACAAAGAAATGCTGGATGAAGACGGTATTGTGCAGGAACTAGCACCCATTTTTGCCGACTACGCCGCGAACCGCCAGCCTTTGGAGCGGTTTGGAGATTTCACTATCCGCCGGGGTTACGTGCAAGCCACCACGCACGGACTCGACTTCCATCAGTAATGATATATACGAGAAAGAACGTTGTGTCTCGACTCCACTCAGCACGATGTTCTTTTTTCATATAACTGCCCCCACTCTCGCAGCGGCGCTTTCCAGCAAATACCCTAGCCTTCCAAAACACCATCCATGCCTCTTTCTGATAATAACCTTCCGCAGCCGCGGTCCGAGCCGCCCCCAACTGGCGAGAACCGGCTGTTTCCCATTTTTCTGAAGCTGGAGCAGTTGCATGTGCTGCTGGTAGGGGGCGGCAACGTGGGCTTAGAGAAGTTGGCGGCCATTCTGAACAACAGTCCGGCCGCCGCCGTGACGGTGGTAGCTACCCGCTTTCTGCCCGAGTTGCGGGAGCTAGCCGCCCGCCACCCAGCCGTGCAGTTGCGTGAAGGCCCCTACCAGATTACCGACCTTGTGGGCCACGATTTAGTTGTCGTAGCCACCGACGATAAAGCCTTGAATTTGACCGTCAAGGCCGATGCTACCCGGCAGCGGCTGCTTTGCAACGTGGCCGATACGCCCGACGCCTGCGACTTTTACCTAGGCTCTATCGTGCAGAAAGGCGACCTCAAAATTGCTATCAGCACCAACGGTAAGTCGCCGACCATTGCCAAGCGGCTGCGCGAAATGCTATCCTCGGCCCTACCCGACGAGCTGAACGACGTGCTGCAACGCATGTCCTCGATTCGGGAGAAAGTAGGCGGCGACTTTGCCCACAAAGTCCGCTCCCTGAACGCCGTGACGGCCGAGTTAACCGGCGGGCCCGCCTACGAGTCGCCGGCGGCGGCCATGTGGCGGCGGCGAGCGACGATGTCGCTGCTGGCGTTTATGGGCATTATTGTTCTCAATATTATTTCTTACTACGTCACTTGGCAGCAGGCCTGGGAAGTAGCGAGCAACGCCGATACGTTCTACATTTTTGTGGCCATCGGTTTTGGCGCTCAACTCATTGATGGACTGCTCGGCATGGGCTACGGCGTGGTGACGGCAATTAGCTTGATGAGCTTGAACATCTCACCGGCCGCGGTCAGCGCTAGTATTCACACCGCCGAAATGTTTGCCAGCGGCGCTTCCGGCTACCATCACTACCGCTTCGGCAACGTCAACAAAAAGCTGTTCAAAGTTCTACTCATTCCGGGCATTTTGGGCGCTGTTACGGGCGCTTATTTGTTGGCCACGTTCGGCGAGGAATATGCGCGCTACGTGAAGCCTTTCTTGGCGGTGTACCTGCTGCTATTGGGTATCCGCATCATTTCCAAGGCTTTCTCGAAACCTGGCGCGCGCAAAAAGCACAAGAAGCTAGGGATACTGGCGGCAGCCGGCGGCTTTCTGGATTCGTTTGGCGGCGGCGGCTGGGGGCCCCTCGTGACGAGCACGCTCATTGCCGGCGGCCGCACGCCGCAGTACGTCATTGGGTCGGTGAGTGTCACCGAGTTCTTCGTCACGTTTGCCAGCGCTGTCACGTTCTTTGCTACGCTGGGCATTTCGCACTGGCAGATTATTTTGGGCCTGATTGTGGGCGGCGTGGCCGCCTCACCCCTGGCTGCCCGCCTCGCCGGCCGCATTCCGGTGCGTGGGATGTTCGTGGGCGTGGGTTTAATGGTGATAGTCTGGAGCTTATGGGCGCTGCGAAAGGTGTTTATGTAGGTAAGACGGAAACGTAGAGTTACAAACTATCTGGCCGCAAGAACAATGTAGAGACGCGACACTTCGCGTCTCGGCGTTGAACAACCTCAGCAACGCCGAGACGCGAAGTGTCGCGTCTCTACAACCAGACAGTTTCTGCGCTGTACTTTGTGACGAGTAAAGACAACGCCCCGGCCTTAGAGGACCGGGGCGTTGTTATGGTACTAAGCTATACAAGCTGGCGCTTATGCTCTATTCTGCTCCTGTCGGAGCTTACTGTGCTTCTTGCCGTAGCCGTAGTAAATAGCCAAGCCGATAGCCAGCCAAACGGCCAGCCGCAACCACGTTTCCCACGGCAACGATACCATCATCACCAGGCAAGTAAGGATACCGAGAATGGGCACCACGGGCACCCACGGCGTACGAAAACCGCGCGGCGCGTTCGGCTCTTTTTTGCGCATAATAAGAATGCCCAAGCACACCATCACAAAGGCCAACAGCGTTCCAATGCTGGTCATTTCACCGACCACTGAAATTGGCACGAAGCCTGCAAACAGGGCAATAAACAAGCCCAGCAGCAGATTGGATTGCAGCGGCGTGCGGAACGTGGGGTGAATGCGCCCGAAGACCGGCGGCAGCAGACCATCCTTGGCCATCGAGAAAAACACCCGGCTCTGCCCCAGCAAATCCACCAGAATAACCGAGGTGTAGCCGATGATAATAGCCAGAATAACGGCGGCTGACAGCCAGGCATACGGGGTTTTTTCGATGGCAATGGCCACGGGCGCCGCGCTGTTTTTGAACTCGGTGTAGTTGGCCAAACCCGTCATGACGTGCCCGAAGAGTACGAACAGCACCGTGCAAATCAGCAGGGAGCCGATGATGCCAATGGGCATGTTGCGCTGCGGATTCTTGGTTTCCTGCGCCATAGTGGCCACAATGTCGAAGCCAATAAACACGAAGAAGATAACGCCCGCCCCGCGCAAAATCCCGCTCAGGCCAAACTCCCCGAACGTGCCGGTATTCTCCGGGATGTACGGCTGGTAGTTGGCCGGATCGATGTACTGCCAACCCAAGGCAATAAACACCAGCACCACCGCCACTTTCAGCGTGACCACCAGCGCATTAAACCACGCCGAACCCGACGTGCCCCGAATGATAATGGCCGTTATAGCCAGCACGATCAGCATGGCCGGCACGTTCACGAAGCCATGCACCGCCGTACCGTCGGCCAACGTGGCCGTTTCGAAAGGCGACATCACCAGCTGCGCCGGAATGTGCAGGTTGTACTTGCTCAGGAACTTCACTAGGTATTGCGACCAGCTAATAGCCACCGTGGCCGCCCCAACCGAGTATTCGAGCACCAAATCCCACCCGATTATCCAGGCAAACAGCTCACCCATTGTAGCGTAGGCGTAGGTATAGGCGGACCCCGAAACCGGCACCATGGAAGCAAACTCGGCGTAGCAAAGGGCCGAAAACGCGCAGCCAATAGCGGCCACCACAAACGAGAGTGTAACGGCCGGGCCGGTGTTGTTGGCGGCGGCAATGCCGGTGAGCGAGAACAGGCCCGCCCCAATAATTACCCCGATACCAATCGTAATCAGGTTGAAGCCGTTCAAGCTTCGTTTCAGTGTGTGGGAACCCGTTTCGGCAGCTTCTAACCGCAGCAGCTCCAGTGATTTTTTGAGCATAGAAAGTTGTGTAGGCACGCGCTATACCGCGTTTACCCGTTGAATAAAGCCTAGGGGATGCGCTAAGCAGCTGGTAGTGTAAGCGCAGGAAAGCGCCCGGATATACGCCGCCAGCTAGGCCCTGACCAGTAAAAGAAACAATGAAAATGGGGGCAGGTAGTAGCTGGCTACTGCTTTACGCCTCCACAAAGGCAAGCTCTGGCACCATGGCCACAGTTATCTACCGCTCAGCAGCAACAACACCCCCCGCCACAACAAGCCCACTCCCGGCCCGCAGGCCCGGCGAATGAAACAGCAACAACAGAAAGCGGGGTATTTAGTGAGTGAGGCACGGTAACTTGTTTTTATATAGTCGTCAGGCAGTGAATCTGCTGACCATCGGTTGGCACCGTTCCGCGGGGTGCGGGGGTTGCCGGCGCGTCTTGGAGCCTGTCTCTCAGCGCCTCTGTATAAAAACAATCCTTCGTCGGTAAAGAATTGGTGCCGCAAAGGTAAGGCCGGCCTTCGCGCATTCCCAAATGCGTAGTTATAGTTGAGAATAATCGGCGGCGGCACTGCTCCAGCAAGCTAACGCTAGCCAACAAACACGAAATAGATTTTGAATAACCCCTACCCGGCCGCTTCCGTCTGCCCATCTTGGCCAGGCTTGTTGGCGCGCATCAGGAACACGAGGGGTATTGACAACAAACAGGCAAACCCTAGCAAGTAGAAGGAATCGATGTAGGACAAGATGTTGGCTTGCAACTGCACGGCGCCGTAAATGGTAGCTTGAGCGCGTTCGGTTGCTTCGGCCAGGCTGCCTCCAGCGGCGGCTTGGGTGGAAGCTAGGTTTTGCAGTCCCGCTTCGTAGTTGGGATTAGAGAAGGTGAGGCTGTCGATAATACGGCTTTGGTGGAACTGCGCCCGGCGGGCAATCAGGGTGGTGATGGCGGCAATACCGAAGCTACCACCCAACGACTGCGCTAGGTTGATAAGGGTTGCGGCCTGGTTGGTTTTGTTTTTGGCTATCCCGACGTAGGCCGCCACACTAATCGGCACGAAGAGGAAAGCCAATCCCACGCTTTGAAACACCCGGGCCTTGGCCACGCTCGCAAAGTCGATATCGGAGCTAAGCACACCGGCATAATTGAAAAGCGCGAACGTACTGATAATCAACCCCAGCAGAATCATCCAGCGGGCTTGCACCTTCGAGGCCAGCACACCCACCACGGGCATAAGTAAGAGCACTGCCGCCCCACCCGGCGAAATGGCTAAGCCACTCTTTATGGCCGTGTACCCCAGCAGATTCTGTAGAAACAAGGGCAACTGCGTAGAACTGCTAAACAACACGGCGCCCACGGAAAACATAACCAGCACGGCCGCCGCGAAATTGCGGTGCTTGAGCAGTTTCAAGTCAATGACCGGGTCTTTGGAACGCCATTCCCAGATCACTCCAGCTACTAAAGCTATGGCCGCTACCCCAGCCAACACTGTGATGGCGCCCGAGCTGAACCATTCTTCCCGCTCGCCCCGGCTCAATACGTATTGTAGCGCGCTGAGTCCTACCGCCAGCAAACCCAGCCCGACATAGTCCACGTTCAGCCCGCCAGCCCATTTGGCGGCTTTCTCTTTCACCAGCGCCGGCGGATCTTTCACTAGAATCGACACCAGAAAAGCCGTTACGATGGCCACGGGCACGTTCACGAAAAACACCCAGTTCCAGCTGGCATTGTCTACGAGGTAGCCGCCTAGCGTGGGGCCTACGGTGGGCGCTACCACCGTTGCCACCCCATAGGCCGCAAAAGCCAGCCCGCGCTGCGCCGGCGGAAACGTATCGGTGAGGATGGCCTGGGCCATGGGCGAAAGCATGCCGCCACTCAGCCCCTGTATCACCCGCATAAACACCAGAAACCCAATGGTCGGCGACAAGCCGCACAGCAGCGAAGTAGCACCATAAGCCAGCAAACAAATCGAGAACAGGCGCTTGCGCCCCACCACCGTAGCCAGAAACCCGGCCACCGGTAGCACCACCGCCTTCGACACCAGTTGGGCCGTTACCACCCACGTTACCTCGTCTTCGGCGGCGCTTAGGTTGCCCCCAATCTGCGATAGTGCCACCGATACACTGGTATCATCCAGCACTTCCATGAAGGTTGCCATGGCCACCGTCACCGCAATTAGCCACTTCAGGTTGTCCCCGTGGCTAGCGGCAACGCTGCCCGCAGGCTTTTTCAAGGTTTTGGTCTGGCTCATCAGCTGAAAATTCGGGCCGCTCTACTGCGGCGTGGTGTGCAAGTGCGTGCGTAGCTGCGTCACGGCTTCCTTGTAGTGGGTGGTGAAATCGGCCAGGATTTCCGCACGCGTTACACTCTCGATTTCGCGCCCTTCCGCCCAGGTGCTAAGTAGCTCGATAGTTTTAGTGCGGGCAGGCTTTTTGTCGTCTTTCTTTTCGTCTTTTTCCCCGTCCTCCCCTTCCGCCGCATCGTCCTGTTCTGGCTCTTCCTGGTCGTCTTCCGCTGCTTTCTGGCCGGCGGCATCGGCGGCTTTAGCGGCTAGCTCGTTTTCCTCGAACCAGCAATGGATGTAGGGCGTGACGGTTTCGATGCGGGCTTCAGCCACCACGGCATACTGAAACTCCACGGGGCCTTCAGGCCGATGTACAATCAGGTAGATTCGGCTTTGATCGAGGCCGGTTTCGCAGGTGCGGCCGTGTTGGCGCAGCGCTTCGGCCGCCGCTTCTAGGGCCGGACGCGCCACTTCGGTGTAAAAGGTACCCTGCCGGGTAAGGTTGCGGCTAAACGCCTGATTTTCGCGGTCTACAGTGGCGAAGAAGTCGTTCAGATCAGCTTGCCAGCGGCCAGACGCATTAGGAGGTTGGGTTTCCATTGATAGTGGATTCTACTGGATTGTTTGGGCCGTTGTGCTTGACCTAGCAGCCGCTTAACGAAGTATCTCTGTGCCGACGCTGAACAGGGCATCGTTTTGCTTTGCCAAGTGCAGTTAGACAGGCGGTTCAGCAGTAATAGCAGGCAGTTTGCTTTCAGCGTACTATCGCGGCGCGGGAGCGGGTAGCCTTATCAGGAGCAGCGGGCTTCTCAGTGGGCTCTATGCTGATGTCTACCTCCGGCACCACCGACATGCCGGGGGCCAGCAAGTGCAAGTTGGGTTGGCCGTCGAACACGATTTTGACTGGGATTCGCTGCACTACTTTCACGTAGTTGCCGGTGGCATTTTCGGCGGGCAGCAAGCTAAAGCGGGCCCCCGTTCCGCGTTGAAAGCTCTCTACCTTGCCCCGAAATTTCTCACTTGGATAGGCATCTACCTCCAACTCAACTGGCTGACCAGCCCGCATCTTTTCCAATTGGGTTTCTTTGAAATTGGCCGTCACCCATAGCTGGCCGTAGGTAAGAGCCATAAGTTGCTGCCCCAGCGCTACGGTTTGCCCTTCATCCACGGCCTTGCGCGTGACGCGTCCGGTTTCGGCGGCGTAGATTTTGGTGTAGGAAAGCTGCAACCTGGCTTCATCGGCGGCGGCCTGCGCCTCGCCTATCTGGGCTGCCGTCACGCTGATTTGCTCGGTGGCTTGGCGGTAGTCGTTTTCAGCTTGCGCTACGGCGGCGCGCGCCTGCCCAACCTGGGCACGCACGGTTTGGGTGCGCTTGCGAGCGGCATCAGCCTGAGCCGCCGTGGTACGAGCTGCCGTCTGCACTTGGTCGTAGCGCTGGCGCGACACGGCATCGGTTTTGTAGAGTTCGGCGTAGCGCTGCTCGTCGCGGGCGTCACGAGCCGCTTGGGCTTGTGCGGCTCGTTCTTCAGCCTGGGCTTGCTCGAGCGAAGCCGCCGCCGCCGCCAACTGGGCCCGCTGCTGATCAATCACACTGCGCCGCGACGTAGCAGCCCGCGCAGACGCTTCCCGCTGGGCCTGCGCACTCACGACTCCTGCCTGCGCCTGGTTGAGCCGCGCTTGATAGTCGCGCGGGTCCAGCTCTAGCAGCAGAGTGCCGGCCTGCACCAGTTGGTTGTCACGCACATACACCTTACGCACCGTACCCGCCGCTCGGGGGCTCACTCGCACTGCATCCCCCTCAATGAAGGCGTTATCGGTGGACTCGTGGGCACGGGCGTGCAGGTAGTAGCGAATCCCGAAGAACAGCACCGCCAGCAGCAGGACAATGGCGCCAATTACAAACCAGGGCCGCTTATAAATGGGGGTTTCCGTAGTTTCATCAGGCGCATCCGCGGACTGCTTCTCCACGGTCCGCCGGCCTCGGGCACTAAGGTCTGGGGCATCGGAGGGGTCGGCCGTTTGCCGCTGGGCCAAGCCACGGGGGGCACTGCGGGCGGCGGGTTGGGTTGTATGGTCTGCCATCTGGCGGGGAATTATTAATTCAGCAAATAAGTGATTCAGCGAAGTGCCGAAGTAATGGCGGGGTGAAGCATTTAAATGCCTATGTGTACCAACAACTCACCACGCTTTTATCTAGCTCGTTCACAGACGGAAAGATTGCGCTGTGCCGGTAGCAGCAGCAAAATTGAGACGTGCCGCGCCGTACTGCGCCAGCGCTTGCACGCGTAAAGCACGGGCGTTGGCCAACCCAGCCTGTGCCTCCAGCACGTCGGTGTTGTCGGCTACGCCGGCCCGGAAGCGTTGGGTGGCTAGTTCCAATTCGCGCGTCGCCAAGCGGAACTGCTCTTCAGTGGCCCGCACTTGCTCTACTCCTAAGCGCCAGCCTACTAAGGCCGTACGCACGTCTTGCTCCACTTGGCCGCGGCTGTTGCCCAACTGCCATTCGGCTTGGCGCTGCTCGCTCAGGGCCGCGTTTATCCGGCCGCGGGTGTAGCCACCATCGAACACGGGCACGCTGAGTTGCACGCCGTAAGTGCGCGTGGCACGGTCGTTTTTGAAGGGCGTATTGGCTGACTGCCCATAATCCCCGACGGCATTGACGACAGGGTAACGGGCCGCGGCACGGGCACGGCGGTCGAGGGCGCGCTGTTCGATAGTCTGCTCGGCAATGCGCGTATCGAGTCGCGAAGCCAGGGCCTGCTGCAACGCGGCATCCAAAGGCGGTACCACTTCGGCACGGACGCCCAAGGTATCAACCAACTGCGTGGAACTGCCTTGAGGCAAGCCAACAGCGCGTTCTAGGTCGAGGCGGGTTTGCTCGGCGTTGGCTTCGGCCTGCACCACCCGTAGCCGCTCCTGCGCCGCCCGCGACTCGGCGCGCACCACATCAATGCCATTGGCAACGCCGGCGTTTCGTTGTTTAACGGCCAGTTCCCGCAACGCTTCCGCAAGCGCAAAATCGGCGCGGGCGGCCTTCACTTCTAGGTTGCTGCGCTGAGCGGTGAGGTAAGCCAACGCCACGAAAGTGGCCACCTGCTCGCGGGCTAATTGGGTGGTCAGGTCGGCTACTTGCACGGCTGCTTTGCTGCTCTTGTATTCGCGTAGCGCCGCCAGGTTGAGAATGGTCTGCGAGAAGTTGAGCCGCGCATCAAACGTGTTGAATGGCCCCACAAAAGACGGAATGGATGCGCCGCCCGTGCTACCGCCCATCATTTCCTCGCCCCCGCCGCCCAAACCTTGCGCGGCCAGATTAAGCGTGCGGTTTTGCTGATAAGCCGTGCCGATAATATTAGGCAGCAGAAAAGACCGTACCTGCTGCCGGAGGGCACGCGCCTCTTCGGCCTGCTCGGTAGCCAGCAACGTGGTTAAGTTGTTGTCTAAGCCGATAACCATGGCATCGGCCAAGCTTAAACGCTCCGGGGCCACGGCCAGCACGCGGGCCGCGCCGGTTTGCACGCCTTGGCTACTTGAATTGCGCATAGCCCCGCCAAGCGGAGCACGCGGTGTAGTAGCCCCCCGAGGCTCGCCGGGAGAACCAGCGCCGCCCGTCCCAGATGGTTGCGCACCTTGGCCAGCTCTTATTTGACTCGGTGCTTGTCCCTGGGGCAAGGAGGCAGGCGCACTCGAGGTATTTACCGGATTTAAACTAGGCTGCGCATTCTGCTGCTCGTTGGTTTGCTGCATTTGCTGGCGTCGGCGTTGCAGCTCCTGTTGCTGTTGTTGCCCAGCAGGCGGACCGCCTATTCCCTGCTGGCCGCTGCTTTGCTGCTGAGCGCCCCCCGCTGGCTGCGAACCGGCCGGCCGGCCTTGCGCCGCGGCATCTGCTGCGGCGAGCAGTAGCACTAGCCCGAGAGGAATAGCTTCGCGCGTTGAATGAAACAGCGTACGTATTTTTTCTGCAATCACATCGAGTAAGCTCTTATTTAACAACCAGTTATGACAGGGCAGTTAGTTGCTTTACACAGCCAGATCAGCTTATTAGGCGTCCTGTTACTGAATACAGCCAACTTCCTTTGAAGGTTTGAGGCAGTGCACTGTTTACTCCTAACACCGGCAACTCAGGCGGCGGGAAATCTTTCTTGTTTGCATTGCCCCCACTGTTGTCAGGGTAGGTAGGTGCCGCCAAACCCGCACGAACGCGCCAGTATATTTCCTTACGAAGTCTTACCGAAATAGTTAACCGGTTAACTAAAGCGGTTGAACAGCCATCCACCTGAGGCCGATACCTTGCCAGGCTGCTTGTTATGCCTTCCGCTCAAGCAGGTCCCATTACTGCAAAGGCGCGTTTCAACGTCCTACTGCATTGGCAGTTCCTTACTTTCTTCTTCCGCAGCCGTACGGAACAACTGCGCCGTTTTGGTAAGCAAACGCAGCAGGTCTTGCCGCTCCGATACGCTAAGCTGCTCTATGATGACCGCCAACCGACGCTGGTCGTTGGGCATGGTCTCATCCAAAAATTTGCGGCCGGCCGGGGTTAGCTGCACCGTGAGGGCACGCCGGTCGGTGGCAGCCACTACCCGTTGGATGTAGCCTTGCTTCTCCAGTCCTGCCAGCAGCTTGGTTATGGCTGCCCGCGACACGCCGCAGTGCAGGGCCAAGGTCGATGGACTAATGTGCGTTGTTGCGCCGTTGAGGTGTAGTAGCACAATTAGGCGTCCTTGGGTGATTCCTAGATGCGTAAAGTGCTTGTCCATGCTGGTAAACAAGCTATTGAATAACCGGCCCATGGCCATGCAAAAGTGTAACCCATCGGGGTCGGTGCCGGCATAGCGCTGCGTGATGTTGCGCAGCATGGCGTCGGTTTGCTCAGCAGAAGGAAATAGCCGTTCGGCTGCTACAGTTGGGGAGACGCGTGCCATGCCTTGAGAATAGACAAAGAATAGAATGAATACAACCAACTGCTGGCAGCTAGCTGCACTGCACTAACGGAATACACTTCCGTCAGGGCGAAGTCCTGTGAAATCCGCTCTTGAACGCTCCAGCGCAACCTGACACGCAGCAAGCGTAAAGGTTTAAAGACAGGATTGACTTTTTTTATTTTATCGGAAAGCTCAATTGGATCTGAAATTGGCATCTGAGTTGCAATTGGCCTTGCAGGAAGCGAAAAAGTCAACTTTCCTTGACACTTTATCTTTCCTTGAAATTTCAATAATTCAATTACTGACACATGAAAAATACTTTTGTTTTGCTCGCCGCTTTCTTGATTTCTGCTGGGGTTGCTTCAGCTCAAACTGCACCCGCTAAAGTGAAAAACAAAGTAAAAACCGACCAATCGGCCAAAGTGAAAAAGACGCCCGAGCAAAAGGCTACCCACACGGCTCAGCAAATGGCTAAAAACCTGAACCTAACTGCCGCCCAAACCGAGCAGGTTCGCCAGCTAGACTTAACCCGCCACCAGGAGATGCAAGCAAAACGTGCTCAATTCGCTTCTGCTGATAAAGCCAAGCAGCGCGAGGAAATGCGCGCCGGCAAAGAGAAGTACGAAGCGCAGCTCAAGCAGATTTTAAATGCCGAGCAGTATGCCAAGTACACGCAACTGCGCGCCGCAAAGCTGGAAAAGCATAAGACCAACCGCAAAATGAAAAGCTAGTCGGCCATCCGCCTACCCTAAAAAAGCCGCATCGACGTTGTCAGTGCGGCTTTTCTACGTAGTACAAAGGCTCTCTACATCAACAGGAAAGCGGAAGCGTTCCGCTCTCTTTCGCGAAGTGTCGCATCCGGTAACAGTTCATCGCCGTTTCGCCGAGCTGCACCAGTAGGCGGTAGTTGGCCACCGCCCCTACCGCCGCCCCAATGATGGGCAGCAGTTGCGCCAGTTTAGCCAGGTCGATGTAGTCCCGGTATTCTTGCTGAAAAGTGCGCCAGTCGAATACGTTGACATCGGCGGGCAGCGTGCGGCGATAGTTTTCCCAGTCGGCTAAGCGACGATACACTTCATTGCGCGTGTGCTGGCTGCTGAAAGTCAGCTGGAAAATGTGCAGAATGTAAAGCCGCTCCGGATACTCTTTCACGTCGTAGCCATAGAGGGCCGCTATATCAAACAGCAGTTTGAGCTTGATGCCGAGTAGCAAGGGAAAATCGGCGAGCCCGAGGAAAAAGCCGGCGGCACCCGTCACGGCTCCCTCGGCAGCAGCGGTGTTGCGGTAGTAGCGAATGCGGGTGCGCACGCTCGTTTCGCGGGCCGCCAGCGGCATGCCGGTCAGAGGCTGGGGCGTGATATACGTTGACCCGAACAGCACGGCCCGCACCATTTGCTTGATGGTAGCCGTAATGGCTTTGTGCACTCGCTCGGGCAGCAGCGCATTAAGGCGCGCTTGCACCCGCCGCGCCAAACGGTTCAGCATAGAGGGCGGTTGCTGCATCTGCTTTTGCCACTCTAGTAGCTCATCGTAAGCCTGTTTTTCGTCGGGCGTCATAAGAGAAGCTTACGCGCATTGCGCTGTACAGGCTGCCTAGTGCCCGCTGGCAAGCCCGAACTGACGCTACAGTTCGGCTACAACCACTACTTGTATTTCGCGGACACTCTTCAGTTCCTTGTCGTTTGTCAGAAAAACGTCGCAGCCCGCATTGACGGCCGTGGCTATTTGCATGGCATCAATGCCTTTGAGACCGGCATATTTGGCTTGCAACTGATAAGCCAGCGTGGCCGCCCCCAGGGTTATCTCGCGCATTTGAAAATCGAAATCTCGCAGCAAGTCGTCAAAATCGAGCAGCAGATCGGGACGACCTAGCTGCTCGGGCTTGGCGCAGAACTCGGTGTACGTAAGCACGCTTGTTTCCAGCATGGCATTATCGGTTAGCAACTGCGTTAAGTAGTCAGCCACTTTCTGATAATAGCCCGAATGGTTTTCAACTAAATAGATGAAGGGAGCAGTGTCGAAGAATATTCTAGCCACGCGTACTCTGCCGTAACTGCTGCACGTATTCCTGCGCGTCCATCGACCAGATTCCGCGGCCTTTGCCCTTATACTTGGCCAGCAGTTTGGTGGCGCGGCTGATATGACTCATGCGCTTGGCTACTTCTTGGTAGATGACTTCCAGCTCAGTGGGTGGCAGTAAGTCAATTTCTTGGATGATTTGTTGGGTCAGGCTCATACTTTCGATGATGTGAGACGTGTTTTCCCGTCGTTTTCAACTCGGATTCAACTCATCTGTATCGGCAAGATACGAATCTTACCAATATCCTGTTCATTCATCGGTTACTACAAAAAATAAATAAAGCTTAATTATTCCTTTGCTTAGGACAATTTGTAGGCATTTCAGTGGAATGCCCTTTGCTGCCTTGCTTTTAGCAGAACGAAGCCCGGAATATGCAAACGAAACTGACACCCTAGCCTCATCCTTCGCCACTATCTTAAGCTGTATATCCGCTCAATAATCTCCACTACTTTCAAACCCTCCAACGCATTGGTAGTAGCGAAACTGCGCTTTTGAATGGTGTCCACAACGTTTTCTATTACTTGTACGTGGTTGGCAGCGCTGCCCTGATACGGGCCGTAATCATTAGCCGGGTTGGTGGGGGGCAACTCCGGGAGTGCGTAGTTGCGCAGATGGCAGTACTCCACTTTGTTGATATACTGGCCGCCGAGGCGCAAACTCCCGTGTTCGGCTATTACTGTCAGGCTGCTCTCCAGATTCTGGTCCCAAACGGCCGTGCTGTATTGCAGCGTGCCGCTGCCACCGCGTACTAAATCGAAGGCAACGAGGCCACTGTCTTCAAACTCGGTGAGGCCCGCGTGGTTGAAGTCGCGGAAACGGGCCGAGATATTGGTGATGTCGCCGAACACCCAATAAAGCAAATCAACGAAGTGACTGAACTGCGTGAAGAGCGTGCCCCCATCTTGAGCCTGGGTGCCTTTCCAAGTGCCAGGCTTGTAGTAGCGGGCGTCGCGGTTCCAGAAGCAGTTGAGCTGAACTAAGTATATTTCACCCAGTAGGCCTTCGTCGTAGACTTGTTTCAGCCAAGCTGCGGGGGGCGAATACCGATTCTGCATCACGCCAAATACCAGTCGTCCGGTTTGCAGCGCCGTGTGCACGATGGCTTCTGCATCCACCTTGCGCAGCGCTATCGGCTTCTCGATAACTACGTGCAAACCACGCTGCAAACCAGCTATAGCTTGTGGCGCATGCTGGTAATTTGGTGTAGCTATAGTTAGTACATCAGCTTGAGGGCCTTGCGCTAAGTATTCGTTTAAAGAAGAGAAAAAGGGCACTCCCGGGTACACTGAGGCTAATTCAGAAGCTAATTCCGCGCGCGTATCGATAAGAGCTGCCAGTTGAGCCCCCGGATGCCGAGACACCAACGAAGCATGGCGACGGCCAATATGCCCCACGCCACAAACAACAAAGCGAACCGCAGAAACAGAATCAGCCAAAGGCAATGGGTTTTAGAGGCAAGAAAGAGCAGCAAGCTGCGAAAAAACTTCAGTTCTTTTATGTGCCTGTGCTTATTGGCCCCAAAACGAACACAGCGCCCCAGCATGCGGCTGTTGCCTTACACGCTAGGACGCAGTGTTTATCTACCCGAAACTTCTGGCTGACCGAAACTTCTGGCTGAGCTACAATAGCTGCTTCAGTTCCTGGAAGGAAGAGTTGCTGACGTTGCGGCCCGTACAGCCTAGCTGCTGGGCACTGCGCTGAATGTTGGTGACGCGCGAACCGGGGTTCGGGTGCGTGCTCAGGAATTCGGGCGTACCGCCGCCCCCCTGCTTTTCGGCTTTGATGAAGAAGCCTGCGGCTCCGTCGCAAGAGTAGTAGCGCGTGCCGTTGAGGTAGATGGTGGAGTATTTATCGGCTTCGGTTTCATAGGCTCGGCTGAACTTCAGCTGCCCTATGCCGGCGGCCATTTGCACGAGTTGGTTCGGGTTATTTCCTAATACAACCCCCGTCAGTATGCTAATGCCATATTGCTTTTGCAGCAGCTGCGTGCTGTGGCGGCGGTCGGCGTGGGCTATTTCGTGGCCTAGAATGCCAGCCAACTGGTTTTCATCGTCGAGAAATTTAATTAGTCCTGAAAAGACGTAGATGTGGCCGCCAGGGGTAGCAAAAGCATTCTGCGTTTGGTCGTCCTTGATAATTTGCACGTCCCAGGGAAACTGAGTGCGGTACTTGAGGTTGCCATTGTCGAGCACTCGTTTTACTACACCATCGAGCAATTGATACGCACGCGCGTTGCTCGAACGCGCCAGCAGTTGGCCTTTGGCCTGGTAAAGCGAATCGGTTTGCTTGGCTACTTTGGCACCTAATTCAATATCCTGCTGAACAGAAAAGATGTTGAAGCCTTGGCTCGGCTTGGTACTAGTGGCAGAGGTGAGAGCGACTACCCCGGCTAGCGGCAAGAGCAATGCAAGAAAAGAACGGCGCATAAAGAGAATCTAGATTTTACGACAAGTAATACGGCAGAAAGAAAAAACAGTGCCAACCCAACAGTTCGCTCTTACTTCAGGCGTGGCCGTGCCCACACGGCAGTTGTCTTATCTTACGCCATTGCCCAGGTACGCACGGCTGTTGCAACAACGTCTACTTGCTGGTCGGTCAGGGTGGGGTGTATGGGTAAGGACAGCACGGTGCGGCAAAGACGCTCGGCCACGGGAAACTGGCCCACCTGGTAGCCCAAGTACTGGTAGGCAGGCTGGAGATGGTTGGGCAAAGGATAATAAACAACACTAGGGATGCCGTGCTGCCGCAGACACGCCTGCAACTGGTCGCGACGGTTAGGTCCGCTCAGGCTTTCTTCTTCTACCACCAGCGTATACTGATGAAAAACGTGCGTGCTACGCGGGTCACGGGCCGGAATACGCAAGCTGGAAATACCCGTTAAAGCTGCATCGTAACGCGCCGCTATGCGCTGGCGGGCGCTGGTCCACAGCGGCAGGTAACGCAGCTTTACGCGCAACAGGGCTGCTTGCAGCGTATCGAGGCGGGAGTTAAGGCCGATGTGTTCGTGGTGGTACTTGCGGGTCTGACCGTGATTGGCTAGCTGGCGCAGATACGCAGCGCGTGTTTGGTCGCGGGTGTATAGGGCACCACCGTCGCCGAGGGCACCAAGGTTTTTGCTAGGGAAAAAAGAAGTGGTGCCTACCTCCCCTACCGTGCCCGCCACCCAAGTTTGGCCCGTCTGGGTAGTAAAGGTGGCCCCAATGGCTTGGGCAGTATCTTCGAGTAGCGCAACGCCGTATTTGTCGGCTAGGAGTTGCAACGCCGCTAAGTCGGCACACTGGCCGAACAGGTGCACCGCTATAATGGCCCCGGTGCGCGTCGTGAGAGCCGCTTCTACCGCCACTGGGTCCAGGTTGAAGGTATCGGGACGCACATCGGCCGGCACAGGCACCAAGCCGAGCACGGCGGCGGCTTCGAGGGTGGCAACGTAGGTGAAAGCCGGCACAATAATTTCGGCACCAGCCGGCAACCGCAAACTCATTAGTGCTAATTGGAGCGCGTCGGTGCCGTTGGCGCAGGGCACTACATAGGGGCCACCCAAATACGCGCTTAGCTCTTCGGCAAACTGCCCCACGGCCGGGCCCTGAATGAAGGCCGCTTCCTCTAAGGTATGGTGCAGCGCAGCGTCCAGCTCGTTTTGAATAGGGGCATGCTGCGCGCGCAGGTCTAGCATGTGAATGGGCGCGCAGGGCAAAGAGAAAGTAGGCACAGACAAAAGGCAGCGAATGAACGAACTCAAAGATAAAAGGACGCCTGAGACGAGCTTTAAACCGGGCAACCTGGAGTGCAAGGCTTGCGTTATCGGGCCACAAAGCAGTCTGGCGACTTGCCCACAACACTGCGTTTCTCTCCCGCTCTAACACTCCCATGCCATGCTCAGGAAAAGTTTCACGGCAAACGCCCTCGTCTCCTTGTTGCTGCTTGGTGGTGCCTTAAGCTACACCAGTTGTTCGCAGCCCGACAAAAAAGAAGTGTCGGCGGAGAGCGACCAAGCCTATAAGGATTTCCAAACGTTCGTCTCCGATGCAGAAGCCAAGGCCAACAATGTAGCAGAAATAGCCGAAGCCGACCACGAACAGGAAACCGCCCAGCTCAAAGCTGACTTCGATGCCAAAGTAGCGGCCGTTGACAAATATGCCGACCAGTACGACGATGCGCGTCGGCAGGAAGTTGAAGCTTTACGCACCCGCTACACCGAAGCCTTCGACAAGCGCGCAGCCGCTTGGACCAATGCTAGCAAGCGTACCTTCTCTACCGATCAGGCGGCTCCCACAAACACTACTGGCCCTGCTAGCGGCGCTCCAAAGAGGGGAAAATATTACAAACCCAGCAACCCGGCAACCCAACTCACGGCCACCAATGCGCGTGCCACCTACGAATTGTTTGTTGGAAACATCAAGCAAAACGAAGATCAGTACGACCTCGACGATTGGCGCAACATCAACGCCGAATGGCGGGCCCTGGATGAAGCCTACGACAAAGTGAAAGGTGATATATCGGCGCGCGACTTAGCGGAAATTCAAAAGGAAAAACTGAAATACGCCGCCTTCAAATCATTCGACAAGTCGGAAGCCCGTGCTTCGCAGGGTGCTGCGGCCGTAAGCACTGAGGCAAAAGAAGTGAAAGCAGAAACTGCCGACGAACGCAGCAAAGTAGGCCAAGCCGCCAGCAACACCGCTTCCGATGTAAAGGAAGCAGGCAAAGAGGTGGGGCAAGGTGCCGTGAAAGTAAGCAAGAAAGTAGGCGGGGCCGTGAAAGGCGTATTCGATGGCAAAGGCGACAAGAAAAACTAAGAACGCCAGCCTTGCCCCCATCTGTGCTTGGAAGCCAATTTCGGCGCTCTAAATACGGAACCGGCTTTTTGTTTGAATTCAGCTGCGGGCTACAGCAGCTTAAAAGCCCAACTGAACACACAGCTAAGCGAAAAGGCGACTTATTTTGCCAGTTCCGTCAACATCCAATACAGCTTCAGCGCGTCCAGTTGGCGCAGGCTCGGGTGTACGGAAAGCAAGTTGCGCCGCACCTGCGTTTGCCGTAGCTTGAAAGCTGCCCGCACGGCTTCGCTTAAACCCCAGCGGTGCAGTTGCAGGGCTGCCTTCAGCAATTTGGTGTCGCTGCCCAGTCCTTCGGCCCGGTAGAGCAAGGCTAGATTACGAACGGCTTCGTGGCTTTTCTGCAAAAACATAGTGGCAGGTTCCAAGCCATCATGCAACACCGGATTGTCGAGATGCTGAACCTGAATGCCGGCTTGGCGTAGCAGCCACCCAAACTTGGTGTCTTCGTGGCCGTAGCGGGTTAGTTGCTCATCTAAACCAAACTGGCGAAACAGATTGGTTTCAACCAGCATGTTATTGAGCGTAAGTTGACCGTGCGGGGCACGTTGCCGCACGGCAGCCGGCCGAGCTTCGCGCAACCGACCATAAAGCCAGCGTAGCGTCAGTTCCGAAGTCGGGGGGGCATTGTGTTCGTAGGTGGTTCCTCCCACCAACACGGGTGCCTGCGTGCGGGCGGCAGCATACCGAGCCAGAAACTGAGAGTCAGGTAGCAGACTATCGTTGTCGAGGAGCAGCAACCACTCGTGGCGGGCGGCGCTGGCCAGGCGGTTGCGAATAGCGGCCCGCCCGATATTGCGCGGCAATTCTTCGTAGCTCACGCCAACCAGCTTGGTTAGCTGATGGTTGGGCAACCGCTCCACTTCCCGGGAGCCATCATCCAGACACAGGATTTCCACCGGACCGTCCCAATCCTTAGCCTGAGCTTGCAACGCATACACCAAAGGCGTCACGTCGCGGTTGAAAACCGGAATCAATACGGAGAGACCGGGCATGGATTATAAGGGAAGTTGAGAACCCAAAACTTAGATTGCTGACGCGTTAGTAAGCTGAATGTGCAGTCAAGCTAACACTTTAAATCAACCTCTGCTACAAGTTAAAGGTGGGCATAAAGTGGACAATGGTTGTGCGCGCCTACGCGCCTACGCTTGACTTTCTAAAACTCGTTTTTCAGTTGGAAAGGCGTCACCGCAGAGTCCATCAGTTGTCCTTGCTCACACTTGAGCACCCGCTTCGGATACTGCTGAATAATCTGGTAGTTGTGGGTAGCCATCAGCACGGCCGTGCCGGAGTTGTTGATTTCCACGAAAAGGCGCATAATACTGTCGGCCACATCAGGGTCGAGGTTGCCGGTAGGTTCGTCGGCAAGCAGCAGTAACGGCTCGTTGAGCAGGGCACGGGCAATAACGACGCGCTGCTGTTCTCCTCCCGAAAGCTGGTGCGGCATCTTGCCCGCCACGTTGGCCAAGCCCACGCGCATGAGCACTTCGGAAATGCGCTGTTGCTTGCGCGCCTTACCACTCCAGCCAGTTGCATTGAGCACAAAGAGCAGATTCTCGGCTACGGTTCGATCGAAAAGCAGCTGAAAATCCTGGAAAATGATGCCCAGCTTACGGCGCAGGTACGGCACCTTGCTACTGTTACTGATTCGGGGTAAGGCAAAACCTGCTACCGTTCCCGTACCTGCTCCCAACCCCAAATCGGCGTACAGCGTCTTAAGCAAAGAACTCTTACCCGAACCCGTCCGGCCCACCAGATACGCAAACTCTCCTTTCTCCAGCGTAAACGTGACCTTTTGCAGGATGGTGTTCACATCCTGCATGATATACGCATCGTGCAGCTCGACAACGGACATAATTCAGTGCTTGGTTTTTAGGGCTTAGTACTTGATTACTGAGGCTTGGTATCTTACAGATAACAGGACAACCTATACCCCGACAACCAAGCACTAAGCCCAAAATTCATATTTCCAGCTTTTGCAGCTTGCCGAAAGCAAGGCCATCAATAACAGCTGCTAATGCCGTTTCCTTGTTTTCCAGCCCGTAGCGGTGTAAGTCCTTTAGGGGCCGGTCGGCACGGAAATAAGCAATGAGCACAAACTCTTCGTCGCGCAACTGAATGTAATCCGGAATCTTGGCTTTGCCTTTGACTTTAATGATATACATGGCTGACTGATTGAGTTGTTTGACTGCTAAATGGCTGCGCTTTGCTAGATTATTAGATTACTAGAAAAACTAACCATCTCACCTTGCGGCTAATCAGTTGTTCACTTTCGCGTGGTCGGCGAGGAACGTAGCAAGGCCTTTGTCGGTGAGCGGGTGGCTGAGCAGCCCGGTAATAACGCTGAGCGGGCAGGTTACGACATCGGCCCCCAGTTCAGCGCACTGAATCAGGTGCGGAATGTGGCGCACGGAAGCGGCCAGCACTTGGGTTGGGTAACCGTAGTTGGAAAAAATATCCACGATTTGCTGAATCAGCAACATTCCATCGGCCCCAATATCATCAAGGCGACCCACAAACGGCGACACGTAAGTAGCGCCTGCTTTGGCAGCTAACAAGGCTTGTCCGGCCGAAAAAATCAGGGTGCAGTTGGTTTTAATGCCTTTGTCGGCAAAGTAGCGAATGGCCTTCACACCATCCCGAATCATCGGTACTTTCACCACAATGTTGGGGTGCAATTCTGCCAGTGCCTCACCTTCCCGCACAATACCTTCGTAGTCGGTGGCAATGACTTCGGCTGATACGTCGCCATCAACTAACTCACAAATTTGCTTGTAGTGAGCCATGACAGCATCAGTGCCTTTAATGCCTTCTTTGGCCATCAGCGAAGGATTGGTGGTTACACCATCGAGCACCCCAAGTTCCACAGCTTCCTGAATATCCTTCAGGTTGGCCGTATCAATGAAAAATTTCATGTGGTAGAAGCAGAATCAATTGAAAACAACAAGTCCTCAAAGCTACCACGTATCCCGGATTTAGCTAGGTTTATCGGATACTACGACTGCTAATGGCTGGATTCCGTGCCCTTACAAATCCGGTTACTTCCGAGACTTATGGGCAAAAAAAAGCGAGCCAAAATCGCACCGCTCAACCGTCTACCCTTGCTACCTTCCGGTCCTGGGGGAGTTCAACAGGAGCTGGTCGTTCTGACTCGCCGGGTGCAAAGATAGCAACGAATCACGCTGTTTACCCTATAAATGCTTGTTTTTTTATCTTTTCAGTCACCTATCGTCAGAGTATCAGGCGCTTTATTTTCAAGGGCTCTGCCCTTGCTTCAGTTGAAAGCAGTTCGCTGTAGGGTGTCATAAGCATAAAAGCGCTGCTTTACCAAACACCACCTAGAGCTGAAAGTAGACCTAGGATGGTGTTCGAGCAAAGCGGCGCTATGGGAGATAGAACGAGGTAAGTAGGTGAGTTATTCAGTTTATATAAGAGCGGTACTAAAGCAATTTTATAATAATCAACTTGCTAATAAACAATTAAATAGCTTTTTCACTATCGATAATCAACGAGGGCATTAATAGCTATGCAGCCACTGTTTTCGTCGAGGACTACTTCTGCCAAGCTTTCTCGGCGGCTTTAACTCTCTTCTTCAACTGGCGCTCATATCCATCAATTGGTTGGAGTTGGAACGTGATGGGACGGGCGGGCATAGCTTGCTGCTGTACATCCTCATAGCCAGCATAGCTCACCAATAACACGGGCGAGGCAGCAGTGGTCTGTAGCAAGTACTCCCCTTCCGCGTTGGTAGTAGTTGCGAGGCTGAACTGATTTTTACTTGCCACCACTGATACCACTACCCCCGCCAGAGGCTCTCCTAATTCATCAATCACTGTTCCTTTAAAGTTTTTTACTTCCAGAGGAACATCTTCTTTTATCGGTGCGGCTGAAGGAGTGGGTACTGGTGCAATGCTCATGGCAATGGCCATTTTAGGCATTGTCCGGGAGTTTGAGGTTGTGCTGGTAGCGTATTGCGCTTTAGCAGCTGTTGACAAGAAAAGGCTTGTCATGATAAAGAGGAAGTGTACAAATAATTTCATGCAGCAGGTGTGGGGGATAATGGGACGAGTAAAGAGGTAGTATTACAGCTGGCATTACTAGCAAACCAGTGTTTGATGATACAAGTATATATAGAATATTTATAACATCAATGTATAAGACAATTAATTTTTAAACTAATACTATTTGATTGGACATTAATTATACAATTTCATGGCCAAACAGGGAATATTAGCTGGTAGAGGCTCATAATTTTGTGCTGCCTTAGTCCCTGCTTACCTTTGCCTATGCCTCAACAGATTCTGATTCTTGATTTTGGGTCGCAGTACACTCAGCTTATTGCCCGACGCATTCGGGAGTTGAACGTTTACTGCGAGATTCACCCTTATACGCACGCCCCGGACCTCACTGAGGATATCCGGGGCGTTGTGCTTTCCGGCTCCCCTTGCTCCGTGCGCGACGCCGAATCGCCTAACCCCGACCTTTCCGCCTATCTTGGTCACGTGCCAGTACTCGGTGTTTGTTACGGTGCGCAGCTACTCGCGTATCAGCAGGGCGGCGAAGTAATGCCCGCTACCATCCGGGAATATGGCCGGGCCCGTCTGGCGCACGTCAACCATGAAAGCCCCTTGCTGCATGGCGTGCCTACCGAGTCGCAGGTGTGGATGTCGCACGGCGATACCATCAAACACTTGCCGGCCGGTTTCCAGATTATAGCCAGCACACCAGAAGTGGATGTAGCCGCTTTTCATATCGAAAACCAGCCCACCTACGGCATCCAGTTCCATCCGGAAGTTACGCACAGCACCGACGGCAAAACGCTGCTCCAGAACTTTGTGGTAAACATCTGCGGCCTCGACCAAAGTTGGACGCCCGAGCATTTTGTGGATTCGATGGTGGATACGCTGCAACGCACCATTGGCGAGCGAGACCAGGTGATTTTGGGGCTCTCGGGTGGTGTCGATTCCAGCGTGGCAGCCTTGCTGCTACACCGCGCCATCGGGAGTCGGCTGCACGGCATTTTCGTCAACAACGGACTGCTGCGCAAAGACGAGTACGAAGATGTGCTGCACTCCTATAAGGACCTGGGGTTGAATGTACGGGGCGTAGATGCCTCCACGGAGTTCTACGCGGCCTTAGCGGGCCTCACCGACCCCGAGTTGAAGCGCAAAGCCATTGGCCGCACCTTTATTGAGGTGTTCGACCGGGAGGCGCAAAAAGTAGACGGCGCCCGTTGGCTGGCCCAGGGCACGATTTATCCCGATGTTATCGAGTCGGTGTCGGTGAAAGGACCAGCCGTAACCATTAAGAGCCACCACAATGTGGGCGGCCTACCAGCCAAAATGAACTTGCGGGTGGTGGAGCCGCTGCGGGCTTTGTTTAAGGATGAAGTGCGCGAAGTAGGCCACACCTTAGGGTTGCCGACCAACATTCTGCACCGTCACCCCTTCCCCGGCCCCGGTTTAGGCATTCGTATTCTGGGCGACATCACCCCTGCAAAAGTGGATTTGCTTCAACGCGCCGACGCCATCTTCATTAACGGCCTAAAAGCCCATGGCCTCTACGACCAAACCTGGCAGGCCGGTGTGATGCTGCTTCCTATTCAAAGTGTTGGCGTGATGGGCGACGAGCGCACCTACGAGCAAGTAGTGGCCCTACGCGCCGTAACCAGCGTGGATGGCATGACCGCCGACTGGGCTCATCTGCCTTATGAATTCCTTGCCGAAATCAGCAATAAAATTATCAACCAAGTGCGCGGCATCAACCGCGTGGTGTACGACATTTCCAGCAAGCCGCCAGCTACTATCGAGTGGGAATAGGCGGCAAGTGAGTAATTGAATAACTGAGTGAAGGGCTGCTGGCATTGTGCTGGCGGCCCTTCGTGCGTTAGAAGCCGCCTCGGCTGCTTGTTTAGTTTCAGCAAAGCCTCGCCGGCCGAGGTATAAAACACCGGCTTTTGCTGCTGACGGCAGGTTATGCTAGGCAGGAATACTTCAAGCGAAGCACTCGCAGAAAAGGTTTGCAACGTAATGCGGCCTTTCGCATTTGCGGCCTACTACTCAAACGTTTTGGGGCTTAGCAGTTGCTCTACCTCCAGCAACAGCGCCGTATTTTCCAGAATATCGCGCAGTTGGGTTAATTCAACGAGCGAGAAAACCAAAGCCAGGTGCGGAGCCGGTGTACGCAATGCAATACAGCGCACCTCGGGGTCGGTAGTGCGCAGGCAATGGTGCTGCCAAGTGTCTGCAACTACCTGACGGAACTCCGCGAATTCGGGGGGAGTTGCGGCTAAGGCTACATTGCCGAAGCAAAGGTGCAAATGACAGGTACGTGGGCAGCGGGCACAATAGCCAAAATCGTTGTGATGAAAGAATTGGGCCATAACAACAGAGAGAATGAGAGGCCCAAATGTATAATTATTTAGAAAATGTCTAAATAAATTCTTTTTTTTGCTTTCATCCTGCCTTACTGGCAACGTCTTTATGGCTGCTGGATGGCCTTGCTAATAGGCGTCGTACCACAACAGTAGTTTCTGCGTAGAAGCGGCAAGCGCTGACCACCTTCCGATTCTGCTTTCATGCTGCCCTCCTATTTTATATGAAACGCCCTTCATTCCGTCAATTGCTGGGCTTTTCGTTGCTGGGCTTCCTGCTTGCCCTCTTAGTGGGGGCAGTTTTGCTAGGATCTAGCTGGGGGCAAAGGCGAGTAGAGCAATTAGTGCGGGAGCAGCTGGCCCGCAATTCCGACTTAGTGCTGGCTCCTTTCAACGTAGAGTTCTCACTGCTGCGCCACTTCCCGGATTTCACGGTTTCGCTGCGCCACTTCCAACTCACCGATACCACTGCCCGGGCGGTAGTGCCGGTTTTGCGCATTGGTCATGCCGATGCCAGGCTACAACTCAGCCAGTTGCTGCGGGGGCGGGTGCACGTCCACCACCTCACGCTCTACAACACCGAGTTCCGCCAGCTCACCGATTCCACGGGCCACGACTGGGGCTTGCACGGCAAAGGGCCCCGCCGGTCCACTGCCGCGTCTCCGCCCAACTTCGATCTGGACTCGCTTACGCTCGTTGATTTCCGCATGGTGGACCGCAACGATCTGCAAAACAGCGGTTTCGAGGCCGTTGTGCGGCAGGCGCGGCTATGGGCCCGCGGCCGAGATGGTACGGCCCAGGTGCGCGGCACCCTAGACGGGCAGCTAGTATACTTGCGGAGTGGGCGCGGCAACCTGTTTGTGCAAGAATCAGTGCGGGCATGGGTCAGCTACCAATACAATTTCGAGCAGCGCAAAGGCACATTTCTGCGTACCCACGCCACCCTCAACGGCGACACTGTACTTATTAGAGGCACTCATCAGGCGCCAGCACCAGGACAATCGCGCGGTACCCGTCTCGACTTGCGCATGGTTGGCTCGCAACCGCTGCTTGAAGTGTTGCACGTGGCCCTTCCCAATGGTATGCACCGCTATTTGCTCGGAGCCCGCAGCACCAGCCATGCCCGCATTTGGTACACCATCAAAGGGGTGAGTGGCCCTACTGCTCGCCCGCGCACTATTCTACAGTTTCAACTGCGCAATGCACAATTGCAGTGGACGGATTCTTTGCGGCGTATTCGCCGTTGGGACGCCCGCGGCACTTTCGACAATGGAGCCGAGCACTCCCCACGTACCACCTCCCTTTCTTTCGAGCAGTGCCGCTTATATTCCTCGGCCGGAGAACTGGACGCTGCCATCACCGCGCGCGACTTCACCCGCCCTATCCTGAGCGGCCGGGTGCGCGGGCGCACGGAACTCCAAACGCTAGCGGCCGTGGTAGCGCCGGGCTTATGGCGGGCCCGCCACGGCAATGCAACTCTGGACTTGACGCTCAATGGCCCCCTACCCGAAATACCAACTCGGGCAATTCGGCGAGCCAGCCGGGCTAGCAGCGTTCCTGTCCGTACTTCACCGCCTCTGGCCGTACGCGGGAGAATCACCCTCGAAAACGCCTCGTTTCTGATACCCAGCCGTGGGGCCGATATGTCGGGGTTGAATGTGCGGCTAGGACTGCGCGACAGCTCGTGGCTGCTGGAAAACCTGACGGGCCGCCTCAACGGTATGAACGTCCGCGCTAATGCTACTACCACTTATTTGCTTTCGTATTTCAACGGGCAGCACCCAACTACCACCGTTACGGGCAGCTTCGTGGTAGATGAACTGCGCCTCGACCGCCTGCGCCAGTTGTTGGCGCCACCGATAGGGCGGCCGCGCCGCGCCCCCCGAGTGGGGCGCCCTGGCCGCCCGCGCAACCAAGAACTAGCCGCGCGGGCTATGAACCTGCTGCCTGCTGGTCTTCATCTCAACATCCGGCTGCAATGCGGCCGACTGGTGCTGCCCGCCGATACCCTACGGCAGCTAGCGGCCACAATACGCCACAACGGTCGCTATGTGCAGCTTACCAGCCTGCAAACTCAGGTGTGGGGCGGCCTCGTGAGTGGCGCTATCAGTTGGCCCACCGATACGCTGCGGATGCGTCCCGTGAACGTGCAACTGGCCCTACGCTTCAATACAATAGGATACCAGCGCCTGCTGGCTCTACTCAGCCGGCCTCGCCGCGCGGTTACCACCTCCTCCGCTCCTCCCGACCCTAGTTTGTACCAAGCCCTGCTAAGTGCCAATGGCCAAGTGGTAGCGACTGTGCAAACTCTGCGCTTACCTGCCGGCGAGAACCTAACCAACCTTCAGTTGCGCATCCATAAAGCAGGGCTAACTTTTCAAGTTCCTTATCTGAACTTTAGCACCAGTGCCGGGGGACGAGGCCGCGTAAGTGCCAGTGCCCGGCTTGCGGAGGGCCAATTAGCGGCGGCGCACGCCGAAGTAGATCTGCGCTACGGCACGCTCGATGTGCAACGCTTGCTTGGATTATTGGCAGCCCTGACGCCACCGTCTTCAGCGAAAGCTCAGTTTACAACTACCGCTCAGCCGCGGCCGGTCACCTCACCCTTCTTAGACGGCACCGTGACGGCACAAGTCCGCGTTTCGGCCGACCGAGTCCAGTATGCTGTGATACGAGGCAGTAATTTTCAATTGATCAGCCACTTAGAACCCGGTGCGGCGCGACTGGAAAGTTGTTCGTTGCGCGCCTTCGGCGGAATTGTTTCCTTGCAGGGACGCATGCAAACTGATGCAGGCACTGCTCAGTACCCCCTACGCGCGCAAGTGCGCCTCCAGGATGTGGATTTACCGGCGCTATTCCGGGTGGCGGAAGCGTTGCGCTTCGATGTGCTCCGCCCCGCCAACATTCGGGGCACTATGCGTTGCGAAGCCGATTTGCATACCAACCTCAACGCCGTTTTTCTGCCCAACCTCACGGAAACCTATGCTTACCTGAAAACCGACCTCCGTGACCTGGAATTACTGGATGTAGAGGCCCTGGCACAAGCCCTGAAATTTTTGCGTGACAAGCGCACAAATCATTTGTATTTCGAACCAGTCAGTCCTCGTTTCGTGCTGGATGGCAACCGGGTAGTGGTGCCGGGCTTGCACCTTAACAGCAATCTAACCGACTTGGCCGTAAGTGGTGAGTACCGCCTCGATGGCCAAGCCAATTTGTACGTGGGGCTGAGTCCGATGCAGGCCTTATTTGGCAATAATGAAAAGCGGGTGGCCCGCATTAAAAGCGGCGAAGCCGCCAACCGGCCCAGCCGGGGACTAATTTTCGTGAACCTGAACCGGCAGCCGGGCACCCCCTACAAAGTACGTCCTTTTCAGAAGCAAGAGCAGCGCCAGCAGCAAGAGCACCTACGGCAGCAGTACCAACAGCTTATCCGCACCCAACGCCTAGACACTACTTTGCGGCTATTGCAACGCACAGAAAAAAGAAAAGATGTGAATGATTAGTAGAATAAATAGTGGTCTATAAAGAAGTGCTAATTCTTTCTTTTTTCTTATCTTCTAAAGCCTCAAATTGCTTTAGAAGAGGTTCTTCTAGTTAGTTATCATCTACTTATCGCATGACCGCAATTCCCCAAATACTCATTCCTGCCGACGAAATCCAACGCCTTCGTTCGATTCATCGATACGACGTTACGCACTCGTTGCAGGAAGCTGTTTTTGGCGAATTTGTAGCACTTGCAGCTCGTATTTTCAATCTACCAATCTCATTGATTGCTCTCATCGAAGAGAAGCAGGTTCACTATAAAGCAAGTTACGGCCTCTCAAACCTACTGGCTCAGCCTCGGGAAGAAGCACTTTGCTCAACGGCTATCCTCGACAGCAAAGCCGTAGTATACGCTGATTTAAGCCACGAATCTTCGCCACTTATCACTCCTCAAGCAGCTGAAGCTGCCCGAGACAAAAAGCTTCGTTTTTACGCAGCAGCCCCCCTACGCATGCCCGATGAGCGGCGCGTTGGCTCGTTATGCATAATTGACTTTCAGCCGCGCTATTTAAGCGAGGGCGAGCAGCAACTTTTAGAACAGATAGCCACCTTAGTTAGCCAAATGGTGGCAGTGCGTCACTGCTGCCTGCAAAGCCCTGAATTGGGGGAAGACCAATGGCGGCTACTTCGCAATCAAGTGCAAGAAGAATTACAAGGTCTTCTGGCGCTGGTGCGTTACCTGGCTACCCGCCACGGCAGCCCAATTCCTATTCCTGACGATATTTTAACGCTGATCAGCCGGCGCCTAGACGACCTTCGCGAAGTACTAGATCAGTACGAAACCTAACCTGCTCAAGCACAAAGGATCGGCCTGATAAAGGTTTACTGTCAGAACCTCCCGCATAAGCAGCTACACAAAGCAGCGCCTTTGCTTCAGAACACTTTCGGCAGGTCAATACCCCGAATGGTGCGATACAAACTCAGCGCGTTCTGGTCGGTAAGGCCACCGATGTAATCGGTGAGCAGGATAATTTGCTCGTAGGCCGAGCTTCCTTCTTGGGAGCCGTGGGGGCCGTTGGCACGAAACTGTACGGGTAGTAGCTGCTGAAGCTTGCGAGAACGAGAGCCCGCGTACGGGTCGAAGGTGGCGTGCAGAAAAGCGTCGAGCAAACCAGCCATTACGTCGAAGCCAGCCGCCTCTATTTCCAGCACGGGGCGACTGTGATAGAGGTGCTCTACCGTGAGGGCATGCATCTGCTGAAGCTGCTCCCAGCAGTCGAGTTGCTGCACCAGGGGTTCGTCCGCACGGCCGTGGAGAAAAGCAGGGGCTCGATCGGCGAAGAGGCGCGCCGTTTGCTGCACAAGCCGGTTGATGAGACGCGCACGCAAGTACCCCAACTCTTCGCGCCAGTCGCGCCACTCCACAGAGCCCCTGCGGTTGGGAGCATCGCCGAGCATTTCGCGGAGCAGGCGCAGGCCTGTCTGGCAAGGAATCAAATTCAACTTGAGACCATCTTCGAAGTCGATGATGCGGTAGCATATATCGTCGGCGGCTTCTACGAGGAAGGCCAACGGATGGCGATGGTAAAAACCGGCGGCCGAGCCGGGTGGCTTGGGCAACAGGCCAAGTTCTTGCGCTATTTCCTGAAACCGAGTGGCTTCCGTTTGAAAGTAACCGTGCCGTTTCTCGCTGGTACCGCGGGTACTCGCTTCTTCTTCAAGCACCGACGGGCGCGGGTACTTGGTGTAAGCCCCCAGCGTGGCATACGTTAAGCCCAACCCTGCCGAACCACTACTGTGAGCCGCATAAGTGTGCGTAAGGGTCCGAAAGCCAGCCGCATTCCCCTCGAACCGCTGCAAGTCGGCGCGTTGCGCGGCGTTGAGTACTCGCACAAAGGGCTCGGCAGCCGGACTCCGGAAGTAGGTGGAAATAGCGTCTTCACCGGAGTGGCCAAAAGGCGGATTGCCGATGTCGTGGGCCAAGCAGGCGGCCGCTACTATATCGCCAAAGTCGGAATCGAGATGGGGCAGCGTTTGGGCCAAGCCCTCGGTTTCCTCGAGCAGCAGCCGGCCCCCGAGGCGCCCTAGGGAGCGGCCTACACAGGCAGTTTCCAAGGAATGCGTGAGGCGGGTGTGCACGAAGTCGGTTTCGGGCAACGGCATCACTTGCGTTTTGCGCTGCATCCGCCGAAACGCAGAACTGAACACCACCCGGTCGTAATCAGCCACAAATGCCCCGCGCACGGGCGGCGCATCGGTCACAACGTGCAACTGGGGCTGCTCGGGGTAGCGGCGGCGACTCAGCAACCGTTCCCAGGTCATGGCCGGCGTGTTGGAAAAATCGGTTTGGAGGTGCATCATCAGGATGGCAAGGTACGGCAAAGGCCTAAAACCTGCTTCTTGGTCCTGCACTTAAGAAATATGCTTGTTTGTGTTCAGCAACCACTTCCCACCCCGTTAGCTACCGCCATAACCTGCCTACAATAGAAGCACAAAAGAGAATACCTGCCTGCGAAGCTCCGTAGAGGGCAAGTAAAAGGTATCCTCGATTAATTTGGCCTTGCCTGTGTGAGCGGTACTTCCTGCCATTTGGCGAATGCCATCCATTGCCGACGCCAGTAGCTGTATTCGCCCAGAACGCAAATGACTTTGTCGCCTTTAAAGTAAATTCGCGTCTTGACCTGTTGGTTTCGCCAATCAATAGCCCCCGCCTCGTCGGGCTCCATGTCTTCCACATTTTGCCACAGAAAAGAGCGAGGAGTTTCGTGTTCTTGGCCTAGCATATCTTGCCACAGCCGCATAGCATGCACAATCGGAGAGGGAAACATGGACGTTGACAACAAAGCAATAATAAGAGATAGTCTGATTAATACAGACTGAATGATAAAGCAAGATAATTTTATTTCATTCAGTTGCTACCTTTTTATTGAAAAAATAAAAAATATAAAATCTCAACCGTATAACTGAATAGAAACTAAAGTATGAGAGTAAATTATGCTAATTATATATCACTTTGTTGCTTATGCAAACGAATGCTTAACTCAAAATGACATGCATCATCTTGCTATTATTATAAAATGCATACTTGATAGCATTACCTTGTACTAACAGTTAGAACCTGCTTGCAGTAGCCAACATAGCAGGGCTATGGCTCTCTTCATTAAGAAGAAGTTTTAGCGTCACATCCGTTTTGAAAAGGTCCTTTCAAAACAATAGGCTCCTTAATTGGAGCCTATTGCCTGTAGCAACTGGCTTTCAGTTGCGACTTTTTCGTATAAAAATAAGCTAGCTGCTAGCCTAGTTATGGGAGGCGAACAGATGAGAGTTATACCGGCTCCCCCATGCGGCCTAGCAGCCGGACGGTAGCGTAGCCTAACACCAAAAAAACTCCGTAGAGCAGTGTTACACCCCAAGTGCCAGGGTGGGCAAAAGGATGTAGTAAGCGGCTTACGATGTCGAAAAACAAAGTAAGCGGGTTGGTAACAACATCCCAGGAGTTGAAGCGCAGGTAGCGGCCCAGATAGATACCAAACGAACTCAGCAGCAACGCTACCGTGGCAAACGCCCAGCCCGCGCCCGCGCCTAGCCGCCGCGCTACCAAAGCCTGCATATCAATAAGAGAGGCGTAGGCCAGCATCAACCCATTCCAGGCGCAACTCAGAATAAGTGCCAGGTCGTACCAGTACGGTACGCTCACGCGGCGCTCGAGGTGAAATAAGTCGGTGAGGATGTACGGGGCGTTAGGAAAAAACAGCAGCCACACCAACCCCACGGGCAATAGTACCCGTGCTTTTAGGCGGCCAGCCGAAAGGCCCAGCATGGTACTCAATCCAAAGGGAATCAGCGCCAGAAACAAGTTCCAGAGCAGAAATACAAACGTAATCTGGTGGGTGAAAAACACTCGAAACGCAATCAGCACTACGCTCAGGGCCAGAGAAGCTCCTAGGAGTAAAATCAGGTTGAGACGCTGCCGGATTTGGGGCAGCGCTAGAGTGGCGAGAGGAACCGACATAGGCACAAGAACGGAAAATTCAACGGCAGATTGTATCCAATCAGGCAGTTATAGACTGGCACAGCACTGAAAGTTACAACGCATTCACTGAAAAGCGGCGGTGGCTACTTGTTGAAAAACAAGGAGTAAGCCAGCCACAACACGGCAATAACAGCCATAATATACCAGCCCCACTTGCTGGGGTCACGGGGGTTTTCGTCGCTATAGGTTCGGGGGCGGCGCTTTAAGCCAGGTAGCAGGGCCATAGGTGGGTGGCGTCAACGTGCAACATCATTCCATCAGCAACAACGTAGACCACGCTCGTAGTGTTTCCGGTTTGAATAGAGCAACAGCCCTCAACACTCTCATTCGCATACAGCAAGCTGCTGAGTAACCCATTATTGAAACAGGCGCTTTGGCGACGTTGGCATGACGGTTGGAGACTCACTAAACAAATTCTTAGTTTCCGACACCTTGTTCCATCCTGCTTACACCCCAGGTAGGATGGCCTGGGGTTGGGCACACTGACGGGCAGTAGCAAGGGCGGACAGCCTTTGCTTTGTATACCTTCCCCAGCCTTCCTTCGTACATTTGATTGACAAACTGCGGTGTTGCAGCTTGGTTTCTATCACGCCTCACTTTCTGGCTTTTGGCTTATGCCGTTTTTCTCTTTTGTGCGACTTGCCGCGTTGGGTAGCTGCTTGGCCCTGGCCCTGCCCAACCAAGCCCAACAAGCCACACCCAAGCCCGCGGCTACCCGTCCGCCGGCTGCTACCAGCAAGCCTGCTACCCCAACCACTAGCAAGCCAACCACCCCGGCCACCAACAAATCTGCTACCCCGGCTGCCAGCAAAATGAGCACAGCGGCCAACAAACCAGCGGCTACTAACACAACCTCAGCCACTAAATCGACAGTGTCCGCCGCAACCAAATCAATTGCTGAGGGCGCAACTACGGCCTCGAAACCAGTTAGCACGCCTCCCAAACCCACTGGTCCGCCCCTGCCCGCTAACCTGGGTTCTTCGGACCTAAACACCCGCTATAAAAATGGCAAAACCCTCATCGGCCAGACTCGCTACGACTTGGCCATGACTGAGTTGGAGCCTGTTGCGGCCGCTGGCAATCAGTTTAAGCAAGCTCCCGAAGCCGCCTACCTCTACGCCGTGGCGGCTAGTCGGGCCAAGAAATGGGCCGAAGCCGAGCAAATGCTGAATTTGTTGCGCAGCGAGTATGCCCAGTGGCCCGGTATGCCCGACGCGTTGTTTTTGCAAGGACAAGTGTCGTTCGAGCAAAACGACTTCGATAATGCCCTGAAGGTGCTAGCCCTGCTCCCCACCGACAAGCTTGTGCAAGAGCGGGAAAACATGAAAGCGGCGTATTTACCTCGCGTAAAAGACAAGCCTACTTTCCAAAACCTGCTGAAAACTTATCCGCAGGAAGTGGCGCTGGGGCGCGCCTACGCCGATAAGCTGGCCAACGGGGGCTGGTACACCGACGCCGACAAAGGCCAACTCGACCAACTTGTTACGCAGTTTGCGCTGGACCGCAGCCGCTACACGCCGCGCCCCCGCGCCCTCAAGAAGAGCACCTATAACATAGGAGTGCTTTTGCCTTTCGAATTCAACGACCCGAGTTGGGAAACGCGCCGCAAAAATCAGTTCGTGACGGACCTGTACGCGGGTCTGCGCCTCGCGCAGGATTCCTTGCAGCGCGAGGGCCATCCGGTGCAGCTTTTCGCCTACGACACCGGCGCTGATACGCTACAGCTCAAACAGGTGCTGACCCTGCCAGAGTTGGCGGGCATGGACCTCATCATCGGCCCGGTGTATAAGTCGGGCAGCAAGATTTTGGCCCGGTATGCGCAGCAGAAGCAGATTGTTTGCGTGAATCCGCTTTCCCAGGACGGCGACCTGGTGCTCGACAATTCCTGGCACTACCTCTTCGAGCCGAGCATGGTCACGCAGGCCCGGCAGGCGGCGCAATTCGCCTATACCCGGCTGGGCGGGACGCGGACAGCCGTGGTGCTGCACGAGGATACCCGGGATGAAGCGGCCTTCGGATTAGCTTATAAGCAGGCTTACGAGGCGCTGGGCGGCCGGGTAGTAGAGCTACGCCGCATCAATTCCAACGTGGAAGAATCGTTGAGTGCGGGCTTTGCCGGCCTCGATTTGAAAAACGTTGGGCACTTGGTAGTTGCTTCCGACGCTAAAAAGATAGGGCCTTATACGCTGAGTGCCCTGAAAGCGCAGGATGCCCGGCCGCCCCTGCTCACCTATTCTTCCTGGCTCGACAACAACCGCATCGGCCTAGGGCAACTTGATGCGCGCGACGTGTACTTTGTGCATCCGAAGTATATAGACCGTACCAGTTTCGGGGTGCAGCGGTTTCGGCAGTTGTATATGCAACGCCAGAACCTACCGCCATCCGTGTTTGCCTTTACGGGCTTCGAGTTGCTGTACTATTTCGGCTCCCAGTTGCACCTTCATGGGCCGGCTTTTCAGCAGCAGCTTACCAACGCCGGCCCGGTATCGGGAGCCGTGTTTCAGGGCATCGGCTACCCCGGCGGCGCGCACGATAATCAGTACGTGCCGCTTACCAAATTAGAGCGGTTGGAGCTGGAAGTACTGAACCCGGTGGGCATCCGCTAGGTTGTATTGATGGTGGTGCGAAGCTCCAGTTTTGCGCCCTGTTTTGTGTTGTCGTCACAATACTTGTTTAACGATACGTGAAGCTGGAGCTTCGCGCTACTTTTCTGCTATGCCATTTCCTTCGCCTACCACCGCCCCCGAACTTGCCCTGCAAACCAGTGCCGACCTTTTCGAGCGCGCCAAAAACCACATTCCCGGCGGGGTCAACTCGCCAGTGCGGGCCTTCCGCGCCGTGGGGGGCCACCCCGTGTTCATGCAGTCAGCCAAAGGAGCTTGGCTAACGGATGTCGACGGCAACCAGTACCTGGATTTCATCAACTCCTGGGGCCCAATGATTCTGGGACATGCGCCCGACGTAGTGCTCGATGCCGTGCAGGCGGCCATTCCGGCTTCGCTCTCGTTTGGGGCGCCCACGCGCCGCGAAGTGGAAATGGCCGAACTCATCAAGCAAATGGTGCCGAGCATCGAGAAGGTGCGACTCGTAAACTCCGGCACGGAGGCCACCATGTCGGCTATTCGGGTGGCGCGGGGCTACACGGGGCGCAACAAGATCATCAAGTTCGAGGGCTGCTACCACGGTCACGGCGACTCGTTTCTGATTGCGGCCGGCTCTGGGGCCCTTACCCTCGGCACCCCCGATTCGCCCGGCGTAACGGAAGGCGTAGCCCAGGATACGCTCACGGTGCCTTACAACGATTTGGCGGCTGTTAAGCAAATTATGGCGGTAAACGACGGCCAAGTGGCGGCCTTGATTCTGGAGCCCGTAGTGGGCAACATGGGCTTGGTAGCGCCGCACCCAGGCTACTTGCAGGGCCTGCGCGACTTGTGTACCCAGCACGGCATCGTCCTTATATTCGATGAGGTAATGACCGGCTTCCGCCTCGCAGCGGGCGGGGCGCAAGAACTCTACGGCATCACCCCCGATATGACCACGCTCGGCAAAATCATTGGAGGCGGCATGCCGGTCGGCGCTTATGGTGGCCGGCAGGATATCATGGACAACGTGGCCCCCGCGGGCAAAGTGTACCAAGCGGGCACGCTCTCCGGTAACCCCATTGCCACTGCTGCTGGCATTGCTCAGCTCACCTACCTCCAGCAGCACCCCGAACTCTACGACGAGCTAAACCGCATCACCACCCGCCTCGCCGACGGCACCCGCCAGATTGCCGCCGAGCTGAGTCTGAACTACACGGTCAACCAGGTAGGCTCGATGTTCAGCGTATTCTTCACCGATAGGCCGGTCAACAACCTAGCTGACGCCAAGCACTCCGACACTGAGGCGTTTGGCCGCTACTTCCGCGCCATGCTGCAACGTAGCATCTACCTGGCCCCGGCCCAGTACGAAGCTCTGTTCGTGAGCACGGCCATCACCGATGAATTGGTGGAGGTCTACCTTACGGCCTGCCGTGAGGCCATGCGCGAGGCGCACGGGTTGTAGCCTCTGAGCCCCGTTAGCCAAGCTTTGCATTTCCGCTATTACCAGTAAACGAAAAAAGCCGGCCCTACACAGGGCCGGCTTTTTTGTGCGTTGATATTGGATTTATTGAACCACCAACTTTAGCTGTTGCACGGTAGCACCAGTAGTGAGGCGCGCCATGTACACGCCCGCCGGAGCACTATCGGCTTGCCACTCCACCTGCACCACTTGCCCGGCCTGGGCTTTGCCGATTTGCAGACGCTTAACCAAGCGGCCCTGCATATCATAGATGTCCAGCTGGTAATCCTGGGCTTGGGCGGCGGTGAAGGCGATGGTCGTGCGGCCCGTAAATGGGTTAGGGTAGCTACTGACCACGTTTCTGGCCCCAGCGGCCAGCTTTGCGGCCAGTGCTGTGGTGCCTTGTCCGCGGGCACTGGTTTGGGTGGCGCCAGCGGGCTCCTCACCGTACACCAATTGACCTTGCACATAAGCTGTAATGCGTACATTCTCCGCTAAAGCATTTGCGGCTACCTGGTACGAGAAGTCGTTGGCTTGATTGAAATCAGACCAATCGGCTTTGGCCAGACGATACTGGATGTTGCCCGTGTTGCTAAGCGGCGAGAAGCTACCTAGCGCGGCGGTAAAGCGCAGTTCTGCGTAGGTTTCGGTGCCGGCCCGGCCGAAGCTTACCTGCACATTGTTAGCCCCCAGCTCCGCATAATCCAGATACGAATTAAGTTGCTGCGCGCCTTCCGGGCTAAACCAGTAGCGTACCGTTAGGTCTTGGTAAGCCACCGGCGTGTTGCCCAGGTTGCGCACCTGCAAATACGTGCTGATGGTATTGGACACCGCGCGGTTGCTCTTGTTCTGCGACCATACGGCTAGCTTCTGGGCGGCGGCTACCGGGGCTGGCTCCACCCCGCCTACCAACTGGCCGTTGCGGTAAACAGTCAGGCGGTCGTTGGTTTGGTACGAGCTACTGGCGGCATACGAATAGTCGTCGGCTTCGCTGAAGTTGGTTTGCGTCTGCTTGTTGATGCGCGATTGAATAGCGCCCGAGTTGCCTTTGGCGGGCAAGCTGCCCGCTGCGGCCCGGAAGCTGTACTCCACGTAGCCAAACGCGCCTTGGTAAGGCTGCGGCAACGCTACATAGCGCGCCTGCACGTTGCCAGTGCCCAGCTGTGCATAGTCCGTAACCGCCTGTACGGCGGCGTAGTCTTCGACTGTTAACCAATAACGCACGGTCAGTTCCTGGTACGGAATAGCCGCGTTGGTGAGGTTGACGAGTTGCAGATTCGGCTTGATGGCATTGTTGGTGAGCTGCCCATCGGCGTTCTGGTGCAGCACGCTCAAGCTCGCAGGCGTGGCCTGCACGGTCACCACGAAAGTTTGCGTGGCCGTGCCGCAGCTGTTGGTGGCCGTGGCCGTTACGGTGGTAGTGCCTACCGGGAAGCTGTAAGGCGACGTTATAGGCGTTACGGCGCCGTTCAACACAACCGAATAGGTAACAACGGGCGCCGGAGTGCCCGTAGCCGCAGCGGCAAACGCTACGGAAGCCGTGCGCTGGCCATACGCGGCCGTGGCAGTTGGTACCACAGGAGCCGCAAGTTCTGGCCGCGTATTTACAGTTACGGTGGCAGTGCCGGTTAGGGTGGTGCCGGTGCAATTACCATCAGTTAGCGTAACCAAGCTGTAGGTGGTATTTGCCGTTGGTCTTACCACAAACGTGTAGTTCCCATTGGCATCTACCCCGGCGGCGTTGACGGTCAAGGGAATAGCCGGGCCGCCATTTGCAGCGTAGCTTATCTGCCAGGGAGCAGCGCCCGTTAAATGAATAGTCAGTGGGGCACTGGTGCCGGCGCAGATGGTAGCCGTACCGCTTAGCACGGCCGTTGGCAGTGCGCACACGGTTACCTGCTTGGTGATGGTATCCGAACAAGTGCCTTGCGTGATAATAAGCTTAGCGGTGTAAGTGCCCGCAGCACCATACGTGTGCGTAAGGTTGCCTTTGGTTCGGTAATCTACCACGCCGTCGTTGTTCACATCCCAGGCGTAGGTGGCATTGGGTTCTACCACTTTAGAAGAATCCGTGAAAACGGTGGGCGTGCCCACGCAAACGGTGTTCACTGCGAAAGCCGGGGCGGGTTCCAGGCAAGTCAGGCCCGTGCGTACCACCCGGTAGGAAGTGCCCACCCGAATTCCATCAAGCACCAGATTAGGCGTGGTGCTGCCCTGCCGCAGGGCCACCGAGCCAATATCGGACGGTGAACCACCGGTTTCGGTGCTGGTGGCAGTGGCGGTAGCTGGCTCGGCCTGCAGCGCCGGGTTGACAAACAGCTTGCTGGTATTGCCCGCCTCATCGAAATCGTATTTCACCACTAGCAGATACGTGTCGCCGGTGTTGTACTCTTCGCTGGTGTAGGTGATAGTGTTGGCGGTGCCGCTGCCGCTGATACCGAAAACCACTTTATTGGCCGCGGAGCCTTGGCGGGCATATACCCGGCCTTTGTATGTGGAGCCTAACGCAGCAGGCCCGAGGTGGAAGAAATAGTCACCGGTGGTACTGGCGCTTGTTGCTTTCACCAGGAAAGATGCGTACACCGGTGTCCGGGCATAAACGGGAGCAAATGGGCGGTTGACGTCCTGGCCACTAGGCGTTATGGTGGCCGCGTTGCCGATGTTGCTGGCGCCGTACCCCGTATATCCGAGGCCGGTGTTCGCCACCGTAACGGGCCCCGACGTACCACTGTGGACCGCCCAATTGTTGGTAGTTACCGAGCTACCGGCCGTGTACGGGAAGTTTTCTTCCAGCAGCAAGGCGGCCGGAATAGCCAGCGTGGCTTGGGTGAAAGTGCCCGGCGTAGCAGTCAGGTAGTTCTCGGCGTAGAGGGTGTTGTTATCGTTGTACTCGAAGACCGAAAAGGCGTACGTGGTGTTAGGCCGCAGATTGCTAACCGTCACCGTGTCGCTGCTACCGGCGTACACCACGTAGTTGGTGGTGCCCAGCCGCGCACCCCGCCCAAAGGCAGTGCTGTCCCGATACGTGGTAGCGTCAACCGGCAGCGCATCAACGGTGGTGCCGATGCGGGCCACCACCAAGTGCTTGGTCCCGTTACCACCCGTTAGGTTCAGTTTCAGCGACGTGCTCGTCACTTGGCTGGCCGTTACCGTTGCCGACTGCGTGGGTTCGGCCGCCAAGGGCACCGTGGTTGTGGTTACGCTAAATTCCTGGCCATACGTGGTGCCGGCGCCGTTGGTCGCGTAAGCCCGCACGAAGTAGGTGGTGCCCGGCATTAGTCCGCCGATGCTGCTTGTGAACGTGCCCGTGCCGCTACCTTCATTGGTAGCAGTAGTGCCCAGCACCGGGTTCGGCAACGGCCCCCATACCACGCCACGCGCCGTAATTGGACTGCCACCGTCGGCTTCCACCGTGCCGCCGGTGCTAACACTTGTTGCCGTAACGTTCGTTGCCGCAGTGGAGGCAACCGTAGCCGGATACACGGGTGCCTGGCTGGTGCCGCTAACTGCTACCGTCTGCTGGGGCAGACCCGTGCTGCTCACCGGAATAGTGGCCTGATAGAGCTGCGCAGCCATAGGCGCAAAGCGTACTTCGATGGTAGTTGCGCTTACGGTGCCGTTGGTGGGCTGTAGTTCAATCACGCAGCAAGCAAACGGGTTGGTACCCGTCCGAATTTCGAACCCGGCGGGCGGAGTCACGAGCAGCGGTGCCGTTAGACCCGTACCACTCACGGTGAAGCTTTTGCCCATTGAAGCAGCGCCCACGGCAACCTGTCCAAAGTCGGGTACTGCCGTTGGGGTTGCCACAATTTCCGGATTCGAGGTCAACACCATTATGGCTACCGGCGAGCTTAGGCCCTTAACTGTACCACAAGTAGTGGTGAGCGTGCCCTGAGCAACCACGTAGTAGGTGCCGACAGCACTGAAATCTGAACCCTTAGGTTGGTACGTTGCATTGGTGGCCCCAGCAATTGCCGTCGTGAACGGCCCCGTAGCGGAGGTGCTGTACAGCCAATTGAACGTGGAATTGGCGGCAGCCGTGGCAGTTAGCGTAGCGCCCGTACCCGCGGCGGTAATCGTCTGCGAACCAGCCGGCGCAACACTAACCGTGTTCGTAGCCGGAGTTGAGCTAACCGTCAGGTTGGTGCCGTTAGTGCTGCCATACGTGGCCAGGCCATCGTTCACGACCCGTATCCGGTAGCCGGTCCCGTTGGGCGTACTGGCCGGAATAGTTGCGGCAATGGGCGAGGTGCTGCCGCTGCCAATGATGTTGTCGGTGGTGTTGGCCGGGAAAGCTCCCGCGGCGTCGGATAGCTGAACTTTGAAGCTTCCCGTGAAGGTGCCCGACGCGGTATAAGCCACATCAAAGGGCGTACTGCCCGCAGTTCCGCTCAAGCAATACGGGCTGTTGTAAGCGGAGGGCACCGTCGTAATGGCGGCCACTGGCGTTGGGTTGCCGGTAGCCAAGGTGGGCGTAAGCACCAGGTCGTCGAGACCCAGGGCTTGACCGTTGGACGGCCCGCCTACGTGGCTCCAACGCAAATAAAACACGCCATCAACCGGCAAGTTGATAGCCGTAAGGGTAACGCTTTTAGCAGTGGACGTGGCCGGATCAACTACGGCATTGGGGGTGCCCGCCGGACTTGCGGCAAAGCTTGCATCACCGGCAGACTGCGCCGTCCAGGCGGTGCCTTCGGTGCTACTATAGAAATTCCAGACGAAGCTGCTGGTACCCGTGCGATATTTCTCGATAGCGAAATCTACGGTCAAGTCCTTGATAACCGAACCCGTATTGTTCTTGATAGCCAGCAGAATATGCCGAGGCGAGGCCGCCGAACTGCTGGTCAAAAAGCCCAGTGCCCGGTCAGTGGCCGTGGCCGTCACGCCATTGCCAAAGTTGTAGTCTCCCCCACCCGAGCTACTATTCATTGCCCCGGTACCCGATGTGCCACCGGCGCGGGTAGTAGCCGAGGTGGTAGTACCGAAATAAGAAGCCGAGCTACCGACTGCTAGCTTGAAGCCCGTTGGCACGGGCGCCGTAACGCTGGTGCTCAGGCCGTCGAAGGTTTCGGTTTTGGGAGCGGCACTGGTGAGAAGTACTTGGGCTTCAACGTCTACCGGAGAAAAAAACGTGAAGCTTAAAACGCAAAGTAGTAGCTTGGTGATTATCCGTTTCGGTCGGCTAGGACGCAACAGATTAGAAGTCATGTTCATATGATGACAGCGAGGCTGCAAAAACCAGTTGAAGAAGGAAATGGAAATCAGGAAACCGGGCCGTTGTCTATTCTCGACTCCAGCGCGTTTTGCACGTCAACCGGCAGGTTAGAAAGAATATCGTAGCCTGTGACCTGCTCGATAGCATCAACGGTGGTGCGGTACGTACCCCAGTTGGAATTCAGGCTGTTGTCGTTGGGCGTATCAATAGCAATAACGCGGGTGTTGGCATTGATGCGCGCCACATCATTGTCGCCAACCGGCAGAATCACCACCACTTTCCAGCAGCGCGAGGGCACCGTAATGCGGCCCTGATCGAGCGTATTCACCACGGCACCACCCGGATTAGAGCCTATTCCGCCCACGCCGTAGCTGCCGCAAATCACGTACACCTCGTTGTTGGGCAAGAAGGTGCGGGAGTAGTTTTCCAGATCGGCCCAGGTCTTTTGGTTGTTGTTGGGCGCCTGAGGCATCATGTTGGTCATCAGGAAAGTCGCCGAGTTGTCGGCGACGCTGGAGGTACGGTCGGCGGACGGGCAGTTGTGGCCCCGGTCGAAGCCCGAGCCGGTATAGCTGCTGCTCTGCACCTGGTACCAGCCGGCCGGCAAGGCAGTATCGTTGCGAAAGTCGTCTTGCCGGTCGATGCCCCCGCGGTTGGTGTTGTCGATGTGCCAGGAAACCCAGTTCGGTTTGCCTTGGTCGCGGTTGTAGCCTACGGTGAACTGCGGCTTGACCAGCAAGTAGTTGTTGGGGCTGCTCACGTCGGCAATTGCGCCGCTAGGGTTGCCAAGCGCCAGATTGTCGTTGTCGATGGAGGGTTGCGCTACCCCAAACTCCGTCACAACGAAGTCGTCGATGTTTAGGCGGGCACTGCCCCCAGAGGTCTTCCGAATTTCGAATTTGACGCGGCCCGAAATATTAACGGTAAAAGCCGCTGCCTGCAACGTAGACGATGTCGTCAGGACTGTGGAGCCAACCTTCGTCCACTTGTTGCAGTTGCACGATTCCGACTGGGCGAAAAGCTCCCAGCTACTACTGCCATCGGTGCCGTACACGGCATGTTGTACGGTTACGGTAGAGGCGCCGGTTGGCAGAAAGAAACCCATCGTAAGTCTTCCTCCTTGCTGCAAGCGGGCAGCCTGGGTTCCGTTTTTGTGGTCGGCTACCGAGCTGCCGAGCACGGCATCATCCAGTACCCAGCTACCAGTGCTAAGCGCTACCGAGCCGGTAGGATAGTCGGTCTTGGCACCCGTTTCAAACGCTTCCTCTGTGTTTTGGGCAAACGGAGCTTGCCAAAGAGCAGGATTACCAATGCTTACTGGATAAAAAGCCAGGCATGGTAGCAGCATCAAGCTACTGCATCCAAGTAGTTTTTTTTTCATTAACGGCGAAAACTTTTTATTAAAACCAACTGAGAAATACAAGCACCAAAGCCAGCAAATAAATCGATGACAAATTTAGGCATGTAATATCCAGTGGCACTAATAAGAATATTACGCTTATAGTTCAGTGAAGAAACTAAATTCTTAAATACATTAGAATAGTTTAATTCAATAAGTAAAGTACAAAATACTTATATCCAATTAATCAGCTGGATTTCGCTTCGCTTTAACAATTTAGTAACAAATGCCTACCACAATATAAGCTCACTGACAGGGGGTTATGCCTATGCAGCAGCAATTTTTAACCTCATATACTATATATGGCAGAAAATATATTTTACTGATTTCAATAATTCTAATGCGCAACAAATAATTATCGAAGAGCCAAAATAAGCAGCAGGTATAGCGCAAATAATTACGCAAAATAAATAACAAGCCTTACAAACTACGCAAAGAGTCTTTGCGCAATTCCGGTAATATCTGATAAGACAACCATTGCAATTTGTTGAGCAACTACAGCTTAATTCAACTGCAAGTGCTACCCCTATCAAATTAGCTTTCGTAGTAGATTCCAGGGGAAACACCGGTTACCTTTGCCGCTAAACTTCTTTGCCCCTATGCCTCGACTTCGACTCTTCCTGCCGCTATTCCTGGTTTTATGGCTCGCAGCGCCTTGTCTAATTAGGGCCCAAACCGAATCGGCCGCGGCGGCCAACAAACGCCTGTTCGACCGCACCGTTGACGAGTTGAATTTTCGGACCATGGAAACCGTGTACGACAAATCGTTTACGCGGCGCAAATTTCCGGTTTCACTGCGCACTGCCAAAGCCCGCAAAGATTTCAACGACTTCGACGGCCGCACTGATCTGCAAACGTTGTTTCAGAATTATAACGGCGTATCGGAGCGCTATAAAAACCGCTTCGGGCAGAACCGCACCGATCTAGCAGAGTTCGAAAAACAACTGCGCAGTATTCTGGTCGATAAGAACTTCGAGTTCTTTGTGCGGGTGCTGCCCCGCGACGAGCGGGTATCGCTTATTCGCGGACTTGAGCGCTTCATCCAGCAAAGCGCCGCGCAGTTCAATGCTTCCGAGGATGCCGCCCCCGATGAGCTAGCGGCCGATGGTGCCGCCGTACCGCCCGCCGACGTCGATGCTCCTCTGACAACCACCGCCGAAGAGGCGGGTCCCTCCCCCGACGCTACTCCCGCTCCGGTAATTAGTAGCAGCCCGCGCCCCCTCGATAAGGTAATTCAGCACGATTGGGTGGACTACTTGACCCTGATGCTAGCTGGCGCCTCCCTTTTGCTGCTGCTCTTCCTGGTTACCAGTGTGTTGCCGGATATGCGCAGCCGCCTCGACGCCCTCACCGACGAGCTAGACCGCCAAACGGGTACGCCCACCACTCGACGGTCCGCCAATGCGCTACCCGAAGACCGCTACGAGGACGAGGACGAGAACAGTTAATACTTCAGAACGCACTTATGATCCTTACCGACCAGCAGATTCTAGCCGAAATAGAGCAAGGCAACATTATTATTGAACCCTACGACCGCACCTGTCTCGGCACCAATTCCTACGATGTGCACCTGGGCCGCTACCTCGCCACCTACCGCGACGTCGTGCTGGACGCCCGCAAACACAATGAGATAGAACAATTCGAAATTCCGGCCGAGGGCTTCGTGTTGCTACCCGGCGTGCTATATCTCGGCGTCACCGAAGAGTATACCGAAAGCCACGCCCACGTTCCCTTCCTCGAAGGCAAAAGCAGCGTCGGCCGGCTCGGTATTGACATCCATGCGACGGCGGGTAAGGGTGATATCGGCTTTTGCAACCACTGGACCCTGGAAATCAGCGTGTCGATGCCCGTGCGAGTTTACTACGGCATGCCAGTGGGCCAGCTCATCTATTTTACGGTGCAGGGCAACGTGGAAACCTTCTACAACCGCAAAGCCAACGCCAAATACAACGACCGCACCGACAAGCCGGTGGAGTCGATGATGTGGAAAAACAGGTTTTAGTGAGGCGCTAATTGATTCCTCGTAACGCAAGTTGGTTGTTTTTCAAGAAACTCAGCGCTTGCAATAAACTCCTTGGCATTGTTTTTCGTTAGTAAAGAGACATCCGGCCGCTTTGCAGTATCGATAGGCAGTTGGATGTCTTCTTTTTCAACTCTCCACTGATATATCGACCGATGAGAAAGCAACTTGCCCTCGCCTCTTTGCTGTTTGCTAGCACACTTAGCACCCAGGCTCAGCAACAGACATCCCTCGCTCCTGCCGATAAAACCCAGTCGTCGCCGCGCCTAAGCCAGGTGCAGGAACGCGCGAAACGCCTTTCCGACCAAATGGCGCGCGACTTGCGCCTGAACGGCTACCAGTCGACCCGCTTGCGGGCCATCAACGAAGACAAAGTAGCCAAGATGGCGGCCATTGAACAGCGTAATGCCGGTAACCCTCAACTGATTACGCAACAGTGCGACGTAGTGTGCAAAGAGCGAGACAAAGAGTTGCAAGCTGTTCTTTCCAACGATCAGTACAGCACTTATTACGGCTCCCGCTCCACTTACCGCAAATACGACCGGGATTATGCCTCGCGCTCAGCTAACGCTAATTCCAACTTCGTGAAATCGGTGCAGAATCCGTCGCCAGCTACCAGCGGTGCCGTTATTGCACCAGCCCGTACACCGGCGCCCAAGCAAACCCGCTAAACAAACCTGCTTAGCTTTAACAGAAAGCCCCATCAGCACTTGCTGATGGGGCTTTCTGTTGCTGTAGTATGAGTTACGTGGAGCTTTCACCTCGAGACCAATAAGTGTTGCGTATTAGCCTTGCTGCTTGCTCTCCTCTTCGTCGATATGACTCATGAGTTCTTTGCACAGAGTGCGCATCTTGGTCGCCATCACCGAGTCGTTAGTAGCCGTGATAATACTTTCGGCCATGGCGCCCATGGTATCTACGTAAAAGCGCTTCATTTCATCAACGGGCATTTCTTTGGTCCAGAGGTCGATTTTCATAGTGCCTCGCTCGTCCCGGTCCCAAAGGGCAATGTTGATGGCCTTGGCAAAGTGAATATCGGGGCCGGCATCGGTGGCAGTCCAGCTAATGGCCTCGGGCACTTTCTGGTCGTCGAGGGCAATGCTGAAGCGGATTTCGGATTTCTTCATGGGTAAATGGTTGAATTAATAAACGGCTGAATGGTTACTGCTTTCAGCCATTTGAAAGAAAATCAGGGCAGCTAAATAAGAAAAATGGTCGGCCGCTAGAACGACCAACCATTAACAATTCAGCCATCAAGTTATTTAAACGTAGTTGTTGAGCATTACCGGCATCACCAACATCAAAATGCTTTCATTATCGTCGGCCAGAGTCGGCATGAGCAGGCCCGCGCGGTTGGGCGTGCTGAGTTCCAGCGTGATTTCCTCGGAATCGATGTTGGACAACATTTCCTGCAAGAATTTGGCGTTAAAACCGATTTCCATGTCCTCGCCGTCGTACTGGCAGGGCAGCTTTTCGTTGGCTTCGTTGCTGAAATCCAAGTCTTCGGCCGAAACGGTAAGTTCGGAACCGGCGAGGCGCAGCCGGACTTGGTGGGTGGTCTTGTTGGAATAAATGCTGATGCGCTTCACCGAGTTCAGGATTTCCTGCCGGCTGATAATGAGCTTGTTGGGGTTGCTCACCGGAATTACGTTTTCGTAATCTGGGTACCGCTCGTCGATCAGGCGGCACACGAGGCGCATCTGGTTGAAGCTGAAGAAAGCGTTGGAGTTGTTGAACTCCACCTTTACCGGCGTAGCCTCGGAAGGCAGCGCGCCTTTCAGCAAGTTGAAAGCTTTGCGCGGAATAATCAGGTTGGCGGTTTGGCCGGCGCCTACATCGGAGCGGCGGTAACGCAACAGGCGGTGGCCATCGGTAGCTACAAACGTTACTTGGTTGTCGGCTAGCTGCACCAGAATGCCGGTCATGGCGGGGCGCAGTTCGTCGGTGCTGACGGCGAAGATGGTTTTGTTGATGGCGCGGGCCAGCGACGACGACGGAATTTCAATCGGCGTCGAGCCTTTCACCACGGGCACGCGGGGAAAATCAGTGGCGTTTTCGCCGGCCAGTTTGTAGCGGCCGTTGCTGCTCGCAATTTCGATGGTGTACGTTTCCTCGTCCAGGGTGAAGGTCACGGGCTGGTCGGGCAGGTTCTTGAGCGTGTCGAGCAGGATGCGGGCGGGCGCCGCAATCCGGCCGGCTTCGCGCGCTTCCACGGGCAGCTCCGTCATCATGCTGGTCTCTAAATCAGAGGCCGTAATCGTTAGCTTTCCTTCCTCAATCTCGAAGAGGAAGTTCTCCAGAATCGGCACCACGGGATTGTTCGTGACCACGCCATTGATGCTCTGGAGTTGCTTGAGCAAGGCGGAAGACGAGACGATGAACTTCATACAGAGATTGGGGGCGAAAGGGTTTTTTGGAAGGGAGACAAAGATAGGTAATAGGGTCTATTTTTTAGCGCCTTTTCGCAGTGGCAATTCCTTACTGCCAGAGCAGTGCCGCCACCTGAATTACTTGGGGATAGAGCCAGGAGGTCTTGCTTGCTGGCAAACCCTGCTTGCCCGCTCCCGCAGGCTAAGATTGATCCTACGACGGTGCACAACCCCGACTGGTAGCCTTAATCTGATGCGTTGCTTGATCCTAAAGAAGTGCTTGATCTGAGGCTAGTAGTGCGCTGCTTGAACGTAGTACCCGCGGGCCTTGCGCTGCTAATATCGTTTTTAGACAACTGGTTACGCGCTAAATCCTGTACTTTTCCTTAGCCGAGGCCGCCGAACCAACAAGCCACTCTCTGAAATCGAACTACACAACCTCAAGATGCGAAAAATTGCTTTACTCTTCGGTAGCTTACTTTCCTTTGCTTGCTTGAATACGTTTGCGCAGCAAACGGTTATGCAGTACCTCTCTGGCACTGATAAGGACCACACTGTGACGTGGGATTTTTACTGCACGAAGGGCCAGAAAAGCGGCAAGTGGGACAAAATAGCGGTGCCCTCCAACTGGGAGCAGCAAGGCTTTGGCACCTACAACTATTTCCGCGACGAAGTAAACCCCGACGAGCAGGGCCTGTACAAGCATATGTTCAGGGTGCCTACTGCGGGCAATGGCAAGCACGTGTTTATCGTGTTCGAGGCGTCGATGACCGACACCGAGGTGAAGATCAACGGGCAGTTGGCGGGGCCGGTGCACCAAGGCGGCTTCTACCGCTTCAAATACGACATCACAGGCCTGCTGAAGCCCGCCGGCACCGACAACCTGCTGGAAGTGAAAGTAAGCAAGCATTCCGCCAACGAATCGGTCAACCAAGCCGAGCGTAAGGCAGATTTTTGGCTGTTTGGAGGCATTTTCCGGCCGGTGTACCTGGAAATCGTGCCGCCCGCTTACATCGACCGGATTGCGCTAGATGCCAGGGCCAACGGCTCGCTGCGCGTGGATGTGTTTCCGGTGAATGCCAAAGCCAGCCAGCAGCTTCAGGTGGAAGTACAGGAGTTGAGCGGCAAGCGCATTGGGAACGTGGTTGCCGGAAAAGTTGCAGCCGGCCAAGAGAAAACCACGTTGCGCGAGCAATTCAAGGGCATTCAAACCTGGAACCCGGAAGCCCCGAAGCTTTACAACGTGGTGGTGTCGCTCACCGACAGCAAAGGCACTGTGCACCAAGTGAAGCAGCGGTTTGGCTTCCGCACTATGGAGCTACGGCCGCAGCAGGGCCTCTTCGTCAACAACCGGCGGATTGTGCTCAAGGGCGTGAACCGCCACAGCCAATGGCCGGAGTCAGGCCGCACGCTGAGCAAGGAAATCAGCCTGCTTGATGTGAAGCTGATGAAGCAAATGAACATGAACGCCGTGCGCATGTCGCACTACCCGCCCGACGCGCATTTCCTGGACGCGTGCGACTCGCTCGGGCTGTTTGTGTTGGATGAGCTAACGGGCTGGCAGGCAAAATACGACACGACGGTGGGCCGCAAGCTGGTGCGCGAGTTGGTGGTGCGCGACGTGAATCACCCGTCCATCATCCTCTGGGACAACGGCAACGAAGGCGGCTTCAATTTCGCCCTCGACGGTGATTATGCCCTCTATGATCCGCAAAAACGCCCGGTCATTCACCCGTGGGAGCGGTTCAACAACACCGACACCAAGCACTACCCCGACTACAACTACGTGGTCAACTCCGCCCTCTACGACAAGGAAGTGTACTTCCCCACCGAGTTCATGCACGGCCTCTACGACGGCGGCCACGGCGCTGCCCTCGAAGACTTCTGGAACCTGATGCTGCGGCATCCCTACTTCGGCGGGGGCTTTCTGTGGTCTTTTCATGACGAGGCGGTGGCCCGCACCGACCAAAACGGCAAGCTAGACGCCGCCGGCAACTCCGGCCCGGATGGCATCTTGGGTCCGCACCGCGAGAAAGAAGCCAGCTTCTTCACCATTCAGGAGCTATGGTCGCCGGTGGTTATCGACCGGAAATCTTTGGCGCCCGGCTTCGATGGCCGTTTGGAAATCGAGAACCGCTACCTGTATACCAACCTCAGGCAGTGCACTTTCGCCTGGAAGCTGGTTTCGTTTCCGCTGCCGGCCGAGAAAACCACGACCCCCAAGACCGACGCTGCCGGCACTGGTCAGCCAGGGGCGCTGGCGCCCGGTGAGAAGGGCGTGCTTACGCTGAAACTACCCGCCACCTGGGGCAACAGCAACGCTCTGTATCTGACCGCCTATGGCCCCGACAAGCGCGAAATATTCACGTGGAGCTGGCCGATCAGCTACCCCAAAAGCATAACGAAGAAGTACGCGGCAACGCAAGTTGCCGGGAAGGTGGAAGTGGTTGACGAGACGAACACGCTGGTAGTAAAAGCAGATGGCATTAGCTACTCCTTCGACAAAACCACGGGCTACGTGCAGAAGGTCACCAACTCGAAAGGCGACATTTCCTTGTCGGGGGGGCCGGTGCAGGCGGGCGTGGCGCACACGTTGAAGCAGTTCAAACATTCGGTGCAAGGCGCTACTAACGTAGTGGAATCAATCTACGAAGGTCCTTCTAACTTTCAAGTGAAATGGATTTTCGAGGCGGGCAAGCCAGCTAAGCTGGAATACCAGTACTCGCAGAAGGGCGAGGCTGATTTCATGGGCATCATCTTCAACTACCCCGAAGAGAAAATAACGGGCATGAAATGGCTGGGCCGGGGGCCGTACCGGGTTTGGAAAAACCGAATGAAAGGCCAGCAGTTTGGCGTGTGGCACAAGGAGTACAATAACTCCATCACCGGCGAAACCTGGCAGTACCCCGAGTTCAAGGGTTACCACGCCGATATGTATTGGGTGGTGGTGGAAAACAAGGAGTCGCCCTTCACGGTCTACACCGACGACCAATCCTTGTTTCTGCAAATGCTGAAGCCGGCCCGCCCGGTGGGAGCTAAAAACGAGAACACTTCGCCGGCTTTCCCCGAAGGAAACCTTGGCTTCCTGAACGCTATTGCGCCCATTGGCACCAAGTTTCAGGCCGCTGCCGCCATGGGGCCGCAGAGCCAAAAGAACATAATGCTCAACTACACCCCCATTCGTGGCAGCTTATGGTTTGATTTCAGATGATTCAAGGGCAATTTTGAACCGGTCCAAATTCGGATCGACAAAGGTTGTCGAGGGGCACTTGGCTACTCCTTCAAACTTTTCAAATTAGCAGCGAGCAGCTAAAGGAGCAGTCGAATACGGAGTACCGGCAACCACAAGCCCGCAGCTAACCCCGATGACTACCTGACCAAGAAATTACCTGAACTAAGTGTAAACCCATCTCACTTCCTCTCGGAGAGGATACGGGTTTACGCAGCCTCCCTCCCCTACTTCCTATGAAAAACAACTTACTTCTGCTAACTGGTTTATTAGCGGCCCGGCTTGCCGGTGCGCAGGCGCCAACCCCGACGGAATGGCAAGACGAAAAGCTGCTTAACCAAAATCAACTAACTCCGCGGGCTTCGTTTTACGTCTACGACCGGGCGGCCGACGCGCAGACCGCCGACAGGGCGCGTTCCTCGCATTATCAGTCGCTGAATGGCACTTGGAAATTCCACTACGCCCCCCGGCCCGCCGAGGCGCCGACTACTTTCTTTGCGCCGGGTTTCGACGACACGAAATGGGCCAGCCTAGCCGTACCCGCCAACTGGGAACTGCATGGGTTCGGAATTCCGATTTACACCAACATCGTATACCCGCACCCGAAAAACCCGCCTTACATTGATGGGCGCGATAATCCGGTGGGCACTTACCGGCGCAGCTTCAACGTGCCCGCCGCCTGGGCCGGGCAGCAGGTGCTACTTCATTTCGGGTCGATAACGGGCTGCGCGTTCGTGTATGTGAACGGGCAGCGGGTGGGCATGAGCAAGGTGGCCAAAACGCCCGCCGAGTTCGACGTAACCAAGTACATCAAGCCCGGCGACAACCAGCTGGCCGTGCAGGTGGTGCGCTGGCACGACGGCAGCTACCTCGAAGACCAGGATTTCTGGCGCATCAGCGGCATCGAGCGGGACGTGTATCTGGAGGAGTTGCCCGCTGAAACCCTGTGGGACTTTTTCCTGAAGCCCGACCTGGATGCCACCTACAAAACCGGGCAGTTCGGCGCCAACGTGAGTGTGCGGCGCTTCGGGCGCGAGGGTAGCGCGGCAACGCCCCGGCCGGCAGCCGTGCGGCTGGAACTGCTGAGTCCGCAAGGCAAACCGGTGCTGCTGAAAACCTTGAAGCTGAACGGTACGGCCGCCGACGAGCAGCTCGTCTTCAGCGGGGCGGTGCCGAAAGTGCAGCCTTGGAGCGCCGAGACGCCGGTGCTTTACACCTGCCTGCTTTCCTTGGTTGACGCCGCCGATAAACCCGTGCCCGGTGGCGTGACGAGCACCAAAGTGGGCTTCCGGAAGGTGGAAATCAAGAATGCGCAGTTGCTCGTGAACGGGGTGGCCGTGGAAGTACACGGCGTCAACCGCCACGAGCACGACGAAGTGAACGGCCACGTTCCAACCAAGGCGTTGATGGTGAAGGACATTCAGCTGATGAAGTTGCACAACATCAACGCGGTGCGCACCAGCCACTACCCCAACGACGAGTTGTGGTACCAGCTCTGCGACCAGTACGGGTTGTATTTGGTGGACGAGGCCAACATTGAAAGCCACGGCATGGGCGCCGAGCTGCAAGGCCCTTTCGACAAAACCAAGCACGTAGCCTACCTCCCCTCCTGGGCTCCCGCCCACCGCGACCGGATCGAGCGGGCCGTGGAGCGGGACAAGAACCACGCTTCGGTCATCATCTGGAGCATGGGCAACGAGTGCGGCAACGGGCCGGTGTTTCACGAAGCCTACACCTGGATCAAGCAGCGCGACCCCAGCCGGCCAGTGCAGTTCGAGCAGGCCGGCGAAGACGTGGATACCGACATTGTGTGCCCCATGTACCCCGGCATCGAGTCGATGAAAAAATATGCCAACGACAACACCAAAAAGCGGCCCTACATCATGTGCGAATACGCGCACGCCATGGGCAACAGCAACGGCAACTTTCAGGAGTATTGGGATATTATTCGGAGCAGCCCGCACATGCAAGGCGGCTTTATCTGGGATTGGGTGGACCAGGGCATCAAGCAAACCACGCCGTACGGGCAGAAGTGGTGGGCCTACGGGGGCGACCTGGGCGGCTTCGACCGCTTCAACGACGAGAATGGCGTGGCCGACGGGATGGTTTCGGCCGACCGGGCCGTTCAACCCGAGTTGTACGAAGTGAAAAAAGGCTACCAGAACATTCGTTTCAGCGCCGACCAGCCGGCTACGGGCCGCATCCGCGTCTACAATGGCTTCGACTTTACCGATCTGAGCAGCTACGATATCCGCTGGCAACTTTCCCGCAACGGTCAGCTAGTGCAGGATGGTGCAGTGAAAGTAAGCTTGGCCCCGCATCAGCAGCGAGAGGTGAAGCTGGCCCTGCCCAAGCTAAAGGCGGAGCCCGGCACCGAATATACGCTGGCGGTTTTTGCGCGCACCAAGGCCGCCACCGAACTAATACCCGCCGGGCACGAAGTGGCGCGAGAACAGTTTATGCTAACCCCCTCTTCCTATTTCGCCCCGAAGAAAGCGCCAGCCACTGCTACCGGCAACCTGCAAGTGGAGCGCACCGGCGACCGACTCACGTTTACGGCCGGCGACGTGCGCGGCTCGTTTGACTTGAAGACGGGTCGCCTCACCAACTACCGGAACGGCGACCAGCCTAGTGTTATCAATCAGTACCCGGAACCCTACTTTTGGCGCGCCCCCACCGACAACGACTTCGGCAACGACATGCCGCGCCGCCTTGGGGCGTGGCGCACGGCACATGCCAACCGGCCGTTGCAAAAAGCTACCGTTGGTGAGCAAACCCCAGACGGCGTACGAGTTACGATGGAATACTTGCTAACTGATTTGCAGGTGCCTTACATGGTAACCTACTTGGTGCAGCCCGACGGCGCGCTGCAAGTAACGGCCGCCTTGGACGTGACTGGTAAGCAGCTGCCCGAGTTGCCCCGTTTTGGCATGCGCTTGCAGCTGCCGGGCCAATACAACCGCGTCAGCTACTATGGCCGCGGCCCGTGGGAAAACTACAACGACCGAAATTTTGCGGCCTTGCTGGGGCAGTATCAAGATTCTGTAGCTGGTATGTTCACCAGCAACTACATCCGGCCGCAGGAAAACGGCTACCACACCGATGTGCGTTGGCTGATGCTGCAAAACAAAGCCGGTCAGGGCTTGCGCCTCGAAGGCCTGCAACCGCTCTGCTTTAGCGCTTTGAACACCAGCACCGAAGACCTCGACCCCGGCCTAAGCAAAAAGCAGCAGCACCTCAACGACGTGAAACGGCACGATGCCGTATTCCTGCACCTCGACCTCAAGCAGCGCGGCCTCGGCGGCGACAACAGCTGGGGCGCCCTCCCCCACGACCAGTACCGCCTGCTCGACAAGAAATATTCTTACACGTACACCATGCGCTTGCTGGCGGCACCGACCGCGCAGCCGTAGCAGGACTAGCATGTCTTGCTACGGCTGCACTTTAGTTTCTACCGACACGGAGCTAAAGCGCTGTTACGCGTAATTGCATTGAAAATTCCCACATAAAAGTTTCTTAATTACCACTGTCTGTATGCCTTCCAAACCCCATCCTTATTTCCTGCTTGTCGGCACTACCGCTTGCTTGCTGCACTGTAGCGCAGGCCTAGCGCAAAGCAAGCCAGCTGCCGCTCCAAAGAAGTTGACCACGCAGTCAGGCCAGGTTTCAACGCAAAACAAGCAGGCAACCCTCACTACCAACGACGCCAAAATCAACGCCCTCATCAAGAAGATGACGTTGGAAGAAAAGGTGGCCATGATTCACGGCAGTTCCTCGTTCACTTCCGGCGGCGTGCAGCGGTTGGGCATTCCTGAGTTCACCTCCTCCGATGGCCCGCACGGCGTACGCCCCGAATTCGGCCGCGACTGGGCCCCCGACAAGGACGTCAATGACGCGGGCACCTATCTACCCACTGGCAACACACTAGCCGCCACCTGGAACCCGGCACTAGGCTACGCGTACGGTCAGGTATTGGGGAGCGAAGCGAAATTCCGGGGCAAAGACGTGATTCTTGGACCCGGCATCAATATTATCCGGACGCCGGTCAACGGCCGCAACTTCGAGTACCAGAGCGAAGACCCTTATCTGGTGTCGCGCATGGCGGTGGGCTACATTAAAGGGGTGCAGGACCAGGGCGTATCGGCCTGCGTAAAGCACTACGCGGCCAACAACCAGGAAACCAAGCGCACTACCGTTGACGTGGACATGAGTGAGCGGGCCCTAAACGAAATCTACTTGCCCGGCTTCAAGGCCGCTGTGCAGGAAGCGGGGGTGAACACGCTTATGGGTTCCTACAACAAGTTTCGGGGGCAATGGGCCACCCACAACGACTACCTGATGAACAAGATTCTGAAGGATCAGTGGGGTTTCAAGGGCTTTGTGATGAGTGACTGGGGCGCCGTGCACAGCACCATGGAAGCCATCAACAACGGCACCGACATGGAAATGGGTACTGACCTGCTGCTGATGAACCAAACTGTGTCGCAGACGGCAGGTGGCCCCGCTAAGAAGGTGGAGCTCAGCACCGTGTACCCGAAGTTCTTCCTCGGCGACACCGTAGTGACGCTGGTGAAAAGCGGCAAGGTGAAGGAAGAGCTGATTGACGATAAAGTACGCCGCATTCTGCGCGTGATGTACAAAACCAACATGATGGACGGCGCTAAGCGTACGCCTGGGGCCTACGCCACCAAAGAGCACGCCGCCACGGCCCTCAAAGTAGCTGAAGAGGGTATTGTACTGCTGAAAAACGAGGGCAACATCCTACCACTTAAGAAAGCTTCCATCAAAACCATTGCCGTTATCGGGCAGAATGCCGACCGGGCCAACTCGATGGGCGGGGGCAGTTCGCAGGTGAAAGCCAAGTATGAAATCACACCCTTGCAAGGCCTAAAAAACGAGCTAGGCAGCGGCGTGACGGTGAATTACGTGCAAGGCTACAAAATAGCCCGCAACCAGAAAGCCGACGCTGCCATGATTCAGCAGGCCGTTGATGCCGCCTCCAAAGCCGATGTAGCCATCGTAGTTGGCGGCTGGACGCACGGCTACAACTACGCCGTATGGGACGACAACGCCTACGATGCCGAAGGCCCCGACAAGCCCGACATGAACATGCCCTTCGGCCAGGACCAGCTCATCCAGGCCGTACTCAAAGCCAATCCCAACACCATAGTAGTGCTGATGGGCGGCGGCCCCATCGATGTGTCGGCGTGGGAAAAGCAGGCTAAAGGCATTGTGGAAGCGTGGTACCCCGGCATGGAAGGCGGCAACGCCATAGCCAAAGTGTTGCTCGGCACGGTCAATCCTTCGGGCAAATTACCCATGACCTTCCCGGTGAAGCTGGCCGATTCGCCGGCGCACAAACTCGGCAACTACCCCACCGACAATCCTTCTGACCTCAACGCTGTGGTCGAGCACTACAAGGATGACATCTTTGTAGGCTACCGCTACTTCGACACCTACAAAGTGGCGCCGCAGTACGCTTTCGGCTACGGACTGAGCTATACCACTTTCAAGTACGACAACCTCACCGTCACGCCCGGCCAGCAGAACGCCACTGTCAAGTTCACCGTCACAAACACCGGGAAGGTAGCTGGCGCCGAAGTAGCGCAAGTATATGTGCACGACGACCAAGCTTCCGTGAAGCGCCCCGAAAAGGAGCTCAAAAGCTTCCAGAAAGTATTCCTCCAGCCCGGCGAGTCCAAGACCGTAACACTGACCCTTGATACCAACGCCTTCCAATTCTATGATGAGGCCAAGAAGGCATGGGTATTGGAGCCCGGCAAATTCGGCGTGCTCGTCGGCAGTTCCTCCCGCGACATCCGCCTCACCGGCAACGTAACACTGTAACCGGCTTTACCCCCGAAACGGGTAAAGCCCGGCAAGTAGAGCAGACGCGGTGTTTGCTTTACTTGCCGGGCTTTTGTATTCTACTATTCTGTAAGCTTTAATTTCTTGGTTGAAAACAAGTTGAGCCACAGCAGTGACAGAGCATTCAGTGTTTCTAGTACCACTATGCGGCACTACCAAACGTGATACTCAAACTTCTACCAACCTGTAGCCGCTATGCGGTTGATTTGAAATTAACAAGCTACTGACTAAACCAATGTAGCTATGATCAAGCCTACCACTAGTAGTATGCCGATAGCTGCTACGGTATTCAGCACAACCACCTGTCCGGCATTCGTATAGCTGGTGTCGTACTCCTTGATTAGTATCCGCCGTACTCGTATGCGGTTACGGTATCGTAGGTACAGATACAAAAAACCAATTGAGGCAAATACTAAAGTATTGACAACTCCTTCTGTTATACCTTCTAGTATGAAGCCCAATACTTGTTCCATCTAGCTTTCTGATTTATAGCACAAGGGACATGCAGTAATTTATAAAAATTATGTCGTTTTAAAACCGCGCATACCGCCGTTTCCGGCGCCAGGCGCGCACGGCACCAAACACGCCTAGCAGCACCAGTGGCGCCACCAGATTCAGTAATTGCCAACTCCGGCGCTGCTCGATAACCTTGAGCTTGTCGAGGGGGCGCAGGGTGATTTGCTTACTGCGCACGCCGATAAGGCCGGTTTCGTCGAGCATGTAATCGACGGCGTTTAGCACCAGCTCGCGGTTGGCAAACTCGGTGTTGGCGAGCCGGTCGAAGCCGAGGCGGAAAGGGCGGCCGGTTTTGGGGTCCAGCTCCGAGCGCACAAAGTCGCCGTCGGAAACCACAAGCACTTTGGAGGGCTTGGCCTGGGGCGAAACGGCGGGCTGAAACTGCGTGGTGCCGGGTTGGGCGCGGTTGGCGTAGAGGGAGCGAAACTGGCCTTCGAGCAAGTAGCCAACGGGCTCGAACTGGTCTTTGTAGAGCTTCCGGTCGGGTTGCAGGCGGGCATCGTTCAGGTTAACGGGCACCGGCGAGGGCAGCACGCGCGAGTAGCGCGAGGTGAAGAGCAGCGGCGTTTTGTGAATACCCGTAGCCTTTACCGTGTCGATAGTGCCCACAAACTTGGTGTACACCGCATCGAGGTTGCGGGTGATGGGGTGCGTGCTAAAGTTGTTGACCAGCGGGTAGAACTGCCAGGGCATGGGTTCCACCTTCGGCTTGTTGCCTTCCTTGCCCGTTACGAGCGGAATCACGCCGGAATTAAGATCCAGAATCAGGTCGGCGTTGACGCGCGCTCCATACTTAAAGAACAAGTCGTCGAGGCCCACGGGCTGCGGGAAAGACAGCATACCGGTGCGCGCGGCGCTGTCGAGGTTGACGCGCATGGCGTCCACGAAGAACAGCGCGTTGCCGCCCTGCGTGATGAATTGGTCGAGCTTGAACTTCTCGGGTTCGGTATAGGGCGTGGCGGGCTTGGCTACGATAACGGCACTAAGGGCCCGCAGGTCGCGCACTTTGCTAAGGTCGACGCGGTACACTTCGTAGTACTGGCCAAGCGAGCCAATCAGGTCCCCGGCTTCCGCATTGCTTAGCTCGCCGTGGCCTTCCACCACGCCAATCAGCTTGCGCTTACCGGGGCTGAGCTTGCGGATGGCACTGGCCAGTTCGTACTCCAAGCCTTCGATGCTTTGGTTGAGGCGCACATCCGAAGGAGCGGCCTGGTTGCCGCGCAGCAGCAGTACCTGCTGCTCCTTGCCTCCCGTTGAAATCGAGGCCCACGGGAAAATGATTTTCTCGACCCGCTTGCCGTTCTCGTTGGCGCCCAGGTTGGTGGGGGTCAGACCTTTCTTAAATAAGGTCTGGTAATATTCGTTGCGCGCCTTTTCCGTACCGGCCGCCGACGGGTCGATGAACACGTATTTCAGATTGCCGCCACCGTAAACCTGCATTTCGTTGAGGGTTTCGCGCACGGCCTGCTGCAAGCGCCGAAACGCCGGCGGGAAGTCCCCATCCAGGTACACCGTCACTGTGATAGGCTGCTTCAAGCCCGTAAGCAGCTGCCGAGTGGCCGCCGACATGGTGTAGCGCTTTTCCTGCGTGAGGTCGAGCCGGAAAAAGAACTGCTGGCCGATGAAGTTGACAAGCAGCAATACCCCGATAACCGCCAGAAAGCGAAGCAAGTCACGGCGTTTGCGGGATTGATTTGGGAGTTGTTGTTCGGGCATGTTTTATCGAGGGGCTTCACCCCTAGCCCCCTCTCCAAAAGAGAGGGAAACTAACTTCTGGTTATTTAATTTTCTGTTATTACTAGCTTTAAAAAACTAGGAGCTAGTTCCTCCTCTCTGAAGGAGGGGGGCTAGGGGGTGAGGCAACTCACCAGTTTCGGCTTTGCAGCACCAGCTTGGTAGCCAACAGCAAGCCGATAATTAAACTGAAAAAGTACATCAGGTCGCGGGAGTCAATCAGGCCTTTGCTGATGTCGCGGTAATGGGCCGCAATGCCGAGTTGCCCGATGTAGTAAGCCGGCGCCCCGTCGAAAACCGAAGCCAAGGAATCGAAGCCGGAATACACCAGAAAACAGCCAACTACCGCCACCAGAAAGGCAATGATTTGGTCGCGGGTGATGGCACTGGCAAAGACGCCAATAGCCGCAAAAACCGCCGCCAGCAGCGCCAACCCAAGATAGGAGCCGACGGTGGCCGCCGAGTCGATGTTGCCTTCGGGGTTTCCTAGCTTGTACACCGAATAGTAGTACAACAGCGTGGGCAGCAGCGCCAGCAACGCCAGCAACAGGCAAGCCAAGTACTTCCCGCCTAGTATCTGCCCATCGGTGAGCGGCCGGGTGAGCAGCAGCTCGATGGTGCCGGCTTTCTTCTCCTCAGCAAACGTGCGCATGGTGATGGCCGGAATCAGGAACAGGAAAATCCAGGGAGCCATGTTGAACAGCGTCTGCAAGTCGGCAAAGCCGTAATCAAGCACCGAGCTATCCGGGAAAACCCACACGAACAGGCCAGTAGCAACCAAAAACACCCCAATGACCACGTAGGCTACCGGGGAGTTAAGGAAGGAATTGAATTCTTTGCGAAGGATGGCGTACATCTAATTTTAATTGTTGAATTGTTGAAAGGTTGATTGTTAGCGTGGGTCGCAGCACGACCAACCTTTTAACAATGCAGCCCTTCACCAATTTATTTAGTCAACGACTGGAACACCTTTTCCAACGACTGCTCTTCCTGCCGCAGCCCAAGCAGCACCCACCCTTGCTGGGCAGCCAGCCGCGAAATAGCGCCGCGCTGGTCGGTGCCGGCCGTGGCCCGGATGCGGTAGGTATTGCCGGTTTCCGCTTCCACCTGGCTGATGCCCGGCAAAGCTTGCAGCAATGTGGTATCAATAGCCTGCTCGAACTCGGCGCGAATCACGGTTTCCCCCTTAGCGCCTGCGCCTAGCTCCGATACTGGCGAGTCGGCTACTAGCTGGCCACGGTTGATGATGACGGCGCGGCTGCACAACGCGGCCACTTCGGGCAGAATGTGGGTACTGAAAATGACCGTCTTGTCTTCGCCCAGCTCCCGGATGAGGCTGCGGATTTCGCCTATTTGGTTGGGGTCGAGGCCGGTGGTGGGTTCGTCGAGAATCAGCACGCCGGGGTCGTGGATGAGGGCTTGGGCCAAGCCCACCCGCTGGCGGTAGCCTTTCGAGAGGGCACCAATTTGCTTGTTCTGCTCGCGGCCCAGCCCTACTCTATCCACGAGTTGCTGCACGCGGCGGCGAGAATCTGCGCCGCGTAGCCCATGCACCGAACCGATAAATTCCAGGTACTCGTGCACGTACATATCCAGGTAGAGCGGGTTGTGCTCGGGCAGGTAGCCTACGCGGCGGCGCACTTCCAGCGGGGCCGTCAGCACGTCGTAGCCTTCGATGAGGACGGTGCCCGCCGAAGGCGGCAAATACCCGGTAGCCATCTTCATGGTTGTGGATTTGCCGGCGCCGTTTGGCCCCAGAAACCCTAGAATTTCGCCTTTCCCAACCGTGAAAGATATATCATTCACGGCGGTTTGAGCGCCGAAGGTCTTCGTCAAATGTTTAACTTCTACCATATACTGTAGCGCGAAACTCCAGCTTCGCGCGTCATTGCTGATGTTAAACGACACCACAATAGCGCGGCCTGAATCGTTCAACGATACGCGAAGCTGGAGCTTCACGCTACTTTTTGGTTTTACTTCGGCTGCGTAGGCCGCATTTGCACTTCGGAAATCATGACGCCGAAAGGAGCTTCCAGCGCGTGCACAATGGCGGCGGCAATGTCTTCGGGTTGCATCATGTGCGGATTAGGCTCCTGGCCGGGGACGGCCCCGTTGAAGTTGGTTTCCACCGAGCCCGGCATGATGCAGGTTACGCGCACACCATCGGGCCGCACTTCCTTGAACAAGGCGTCGGAGAAGCCGCGTACGGCGTACTTCGTGGCGCAGTAACCCGCCAGATTTGCCGTGCCCGCCGTACCAGCCAACGAGCCTACATTCACGATATGGCCCTCGTGCTGCTGTTTCATGTACGGCAACACCGCCTTGGTGCAGTAGAACATTCCGTGCACATTGGTATCGAACATGGCGTGCCACTCCTCGGAAGAAAAACCGTCAATAGGCCCGAAGTTGCCGATGCCGGCGTTGTTGACCAGTACATGAATTTCAGCGCCTAACTCCCGGCGAGTGTTCATGCACGCTTCCTGCACCGACGTTTCGTCGCGGATGTCGCACTCGAAAAACTGGAACCGCTCGTGCGCAAGACCTTCCGGCGCGGTGCGCCCCCAACCAGCCACGAGGGCACCTTTGGCCAGCAACGCGTCGGCGGTAGCGCGCCCAATACCTTTGCTGACGCCTGTGATAATGGCTACCTTGCCGCTTAGTTCCATGGCTGTAAGATGATGATTCGGATTGGATACGCGCCGCAAGTTAGCGGCCTACACTGGGTTTTACGCGCGCTCCTGCTCGCATGGCCATTAACAGCCTGCCAAGACAATGATTGCCTGAAAAGTGCCGGTCCCGTAACCACCGAACGGCGCGAGCTAGCGGCCTTCAACGAACTCACCGCCACCGACAACGTCAACATCACCCTGGTGCCGGACACCGAAACCTACGCCGAGGTCCGCACGGGTTCCCACTTGCAAGAAGACCTAAAGCTTGAGGTCCGCGACCAGCACCTCTACCTCAGCAACGAAAGCACCTGCAACTGGGCCCGCAGCTACTCGGTGCCGCACGACGTAACGCTGCACGTGCCCTCCCTCCCGGATATGTCACTGTACGGCCAAGGCAACATCCGGACTGCAAGCCAATTCCAAAAGGACACCCTTTTCCTGCACTTGAAAGGCGCCGGCGACTACGACCTGGACATCAACAGCAAGTATCTCTGGATCGATCAGTACGAGCTAGGCGACTACCGCCTGCGAGGCAAAACCAATGATTTACACTTAAGCGGCGGCGGGCTAGGCCGCTTTCTAGCGTCTGGCTTACAGGTGGCCAATTACTGCTACCTCGATCTTTCCCTCTACGCCGACGGGGCAATCTATATCAACACGTCCGGCATCTTCAACGGGACCCACGCCGGGACCAGCACTATCTACTACACCGGCAACCCCACTCAAACTGAAATCCGGATAACCGGCAAAGGCAACGTAGTGCGGGAGTAAGGGGCAGTTTCCGCTTCGATTTATGTTTACAACACCTTCAAACACCTTGGCTTTTGGCTGTCAACTAGTAGCTTTTAGCCTGCTGCTACTCGTCGCTTGGCACGGTACAATAAGGCACGCTATGTCTTTCCTATTACCGCTCCTACTAGGCTTTTTAGGCTTGTGCGTTGGATTGCTTTTTCTCATTTCACACTGGAAAGGCGGTGCTATTCTTTTAACCAGCAGCGGAATAATCTTGCTAAGCACTTACGCCGTTTGGTTTCAACGCAAGCTCCACAAGAGCCGATTAGCTTATCTCAAGCTAAGCCTAATGATTGCGCTAAGCTTGTTTTCTGTGACATTGGGCATCTCCGCCCGCCTATTTCTTCCTTGGGTGAAAAGTCTGCTGGCTGTGAGTTTTTGGGCCGTGTTACTTGATTTTATATACGTAACGTACGTGCGCCGACCGGTACGATAATAGCACCTACAAATCTCCTAGCTGGGGTCTGATAAGCAGTTCCTCCACTACGGCATGCGGGGAGAGGCTGTAAGTTGAAAAGATGGCCTCGGCGACATCCTCGGCCTGAATGAAGCGCGCGGCGGGCAAGTCTACGCCGGCCCAGCTGGCGGTGAGGGTAGCCCCGGGCAATACGGCCGTTACGCGGATAGCATGTTCTTTCAATTCTTCGCGCAAGTTGCGGGTTAGGCCAAAAAGGGCATGCTTGGCAATGCCGTAGGAGCCACCGTTCGGGTAGGCCGTAATGCTGGCCGTGGAGCAGATGTTGAAGATATGGCCTTGGCGCCGCGCAATCAGGCCGGGCAGCAGCGGCAGGGTCACGTCGTAGGCGCTGAGCAGGTTAGCGGCTAACATTTGGCGCAATTGAGAGCCATCGGTGGGTTCGTCTTGCAACCTTCCGGGCAAAAAAGCACCCGTATTGTTAACCAGCACATCCACCTCTCCTTCCAAGCCCAACACGAAATCCGTGAAACGACGACAATCCTCGGGTTTACTTAAGTCCGCGGGCAACGTATGCAGTACGGCACCGGGAATTTCTTTGCTTGTGGCTGTTTGCAGTTCGGTGAGGTCGGGCGCGGAGCGGGCACACGTAACGACCGGCCGCCCGGCCCGTAGGAAGCGTAGTACCACGGCCCGCCCAATACCCTTTGTTCCTCCAGTTACCACGACATATTTTTCCATTCCTTTGATTACTGTTGCGCTTTTTACGTAAGAGGTTGCAGCCGTTTGAACCTGCTATCGGCGTTCTGCCGCAAGTTTCCGCTTTTACTCTCACTTCCCTCCTTATGGTCAAAACTTTCGGCTCTTTTCTTCTCTTCATCCAGAGCATGCTCGTTCGGAAAGAGCGGTTTGCAGTGCTCTGGGCCCGTACTATCGACGAGTGTATCCTCATCGGTACCGACTCGGTTTTCATTGTGTCTATCGTGGCGGCCTTTATTGGCGCCGTTACCTGCGTGCAAATCTCCTATAACCTCGTTAGCCCCCTCATTCCAAAATCGACGATTGGGTATATGGTGCGCGAGATGACTATTTTGGAACTCGCCCCCACTATCACCAGCATCGTGCTGGCCGGAAAAGTTGGGTCGAGCATTGCGGGTGGACTAGGCACTATGCGCATCACCGAGCAAGTATCGGCGCTCGAGGTTATGGGCATTAATTCGGCGTCGTATTTGGTGCTACCCCGCATTATAGCGTCTATCCTGATGTTCCCGCTGCTGGTTATTCTGGCCATGCTACTTTCCATTCTCGGCGGCTACCTGGCGGGCACACTTACCGGAGCAATATCCGCCTCGGAGTACATTGAAGGCATTCGCAGCGACTTTATTCCTTACAACATCACGTTTGCTTTAATCAAGTCGGTGGTGTTTGCCTTCCTTGTATCTGCCATATCCGCTTTCAAAGGGTACTACACCGAAGGAGGCGCACTGGAAGTAGGGGCTGCCAGTACCGGAGCGGTTACCAACTCCATCATCGCCATTCTACTTGCCGATTTCGTATTGGCTGCGTTACTCCTCTAATTAACAAGAAGCTAACAGTGGGGAGAATGGCTTATCGTCTTCTCACTGTTAGCGGCTCTCGACTAGATCCTTGTAGTATGATTGAAATACATAATGTTCAGAAGGCTTTCAACGGCAACCCCGTCTTGAAAGGAATTAACTGCATCTTCGAAACGGGTAAGTGCAATCTGTTGCTCGGCGGCTCGGGCACCGGCAAAAGTGTGCTCCTCCAGTGTATTGTGGGCTTGATGAAGCCTGATTTGGGCAGCATCACCTTCGACGGCACGGTGTTCACCAACAACAAGGTGGACATCCGCCAGGAAATCCGGCGCAAAATCGGGATGCTGTTTCAAGGCTCGGCTCTGTTCGACTCGATGACGGTGTATGAGAACACCGAGTTTCCGCTGAAGATGCTAACGCCCGAAATGAGCAAGGAAGAGCGCCGCGACCGGGTGGAGTTCTGCCTCAAGCGTGTAGGCCTCGAAAATGCGGGCAACAAGATGCCATCTGAGATTTCGGGCGGCATGAAAAAGCGCGTAGGTATTGCCCGCGCCATTGCGCCCAACTGTACCTACCTCTTCTGCGATGAACCCAACTCCGGCCTCGACCCCGCTACCAGCATCAAGATCGACGAACTCATCCACGAAATCACGCACGAGTACAACATCACCACCGTCGTCATCACCCACGACATGAACTCGGTAGTGGAAATTGGCGACCATATCATCTTCCTTCACAAAGGCGAGAAGCTTTGGGACGGCAACAAAGATGAGATTCTGAACGCCAAAGTGCCGGAGCTCCGCGAGTTCATCTTCAGTAGCAGCCTCGTCCGGGCCGCCAAACGGGTCGACGAAGAATCAGAAGGCGGCCTCGAAGCCCTGGCCAACGAGCCCCTATCGGAAGTATAGCTTCCGCTGTCAGAGCGAGCAGAGCGAAGCAATCCTTCCTCTAAGTGCTGAGACCTAGAAATGCGACAAGCCCTTGTTCCCCGCGTGGTAGCAAGGGCTTGTTGGTTTAGAGAAGATACGTCTTCGAGAGGACGAATTGCTTGGCTTTGCTCGCCCTGACAGCCGCCTACCAGCCTTGCCGTTTGCGCAGTTCAGTGATATGCGCCAGATGATGGCGGCCATGCCAGGAGTACAATACCAGCGCCTGATCCAGCGTAAAGTCGCGCTGGGTGCCAGGGTGATAAAAGGTGCGCTGCCATTGCTCGTTGCTGAGGTTGCGCAGCAGGATGGTCCATCGAATGTGCAGGGCCTCCAGTATGGCCAATGATACGGCGGGCGGCGTAGCTGCTATATCAGGCAGTTCGGCCCAGGCTTGCTCGTCGTAGGGTCGTACCGTGGGGTTTTCTTCGGTGAGAGCCAGCCGGAATCGGGTGTAACTGTTTAGGTGCGAGTCGGGCAAGTGGTGAATTACTTGGCGCACAGTCCAGCCACCGGGACGGTAAGGCGTGTCGAGCTGAGTTACACTCAGGCCCGTAACGGCAGCCCGTACCTGATCGGCGAGTAAGGCAATGTGCGCAATGTGGGCCGTGCGCGCGCCGGCCTCTAGCGGCCCCGTGGGCAGCGTGGGCTGACCAATCGGATAGCGCAAGTCAGGGGAAACATCCATGGTAATTAGAATAAGCGCCCAACGAAATACCCGTTAAGGCAGCACAAGTCTACGCATTCAGAACAGTTCTTAGGCGTTAGCGCGAAGCCTGAGCTTCGCGTATCGTTGGCGCAGTATCTTCCCGCCGACTCGTTCGCCGAGACGCGAGGCTCAGGCTTCGCGCTACCGCCTCAACTAGCCGTAAAAACAAAGCCACACCCGAGCAGATGTGGCCTTGTTTTTACGGCTATTTGAAAGCAAAATTAACCGTCGCGCTTGTTTAGCTCGTCCCGGATTTTGGCGGCTTTCTCGTAATCTTCGCGTTCCAGCGCCTGAGCCAGCATTTTAGTTAGCTCGTCCAACGATACCTGCCCGCTAGGGTCGCGGGGTGCAGGCTCGGGCTTTGCGGGCCCGGTTGGGCTGTCATCGTCGTCGTCATCATCTTCATCATCGGAATCTTCGGCGTTTTCGTCAAGCTCCGACAGGATGATACCGGCTTCGCTCAACACGCTTTCCACCGTGAAAATAGGCACTCCGAAGCGCAGGCCAATGGCAATGGCATCGGAAGGCCGGGAGTCTAGTTCAAAGGTGGTGGCCCCGTCAGAGCACACGATTTTCGAGTAGAAGACGCCTTCTTTCAGGTCCGAGATTATCACTTCCAGCACGGCCACGTGCACATGCTCAGCGAAAGACTTAAATAAGTCGTGCGTGAGCGGCCTATTAGGATTTATTTTTTCTATCTGGATGGCAATGCTCTGTGCCTCGAACATACCAATGATGATGGGCAGGCGGCGGTTGCCGGTTTTCTCGCCTAGTATCAAGGCGAAAGAACCGGACTGCGACTGGCTGGAGGAGAGGCCGAGGATTTCGAGCGGTATTTTTTTCAAGGGTCTTGGTGACTTTGAGACTTAAGACTTGGATTTCGGCCTTACTACGTGCAAAGAAAACAAAGGCTTCCGGCTCGTACTAAAAGAAACGAAAAAAGACTTGGTAAGCCGACACTTGGTTTCATCCAAAGCAGCAGTTTACCAAGTCCCCAAGTTTCTAGTTTAGCTCTTTTACAGCCTGCGTCAGCTTCGGCAGCACGTCGAATACGTCGCCAACAATGCCGTAATCGGCCGCTTTGAAAAACGGAGCCTCTGGGTCTTTGTTGATAACAACAATCACCTTCGATGAGTTAACGCCAGCCAAATGCTGAATAGCGCCCGAAATACCGCAGGCGATATACAGGTTCGGCGACACGGTGATGCCCGTCTGACCTACGTGCTCGTGGTGAGGGCGCCAGTCTACGTCGGAAACGGGCTTGGAGCAAGCCGTAGCTGCACCAATAGCCTTGGCTAGGTCCTCAATCAGGTTCCAGTTTTCGGGTCCTTTCATGCCGCGGCCGCCGGAAACCACTTTATCGGCTTCGGGCAACAGAATGCCACCGGCCTGGTCCTGCATCACCACTTGCTTAGGCGCATCAGCAAAATCAGCATCGGTGAGTTGGGCCGAGAAGCTTTCCACTTGCGCCGTTTTGCCGGCTTCGTGCAGCGCCTCAATGGAGTTCTTTTTAACGGCAATAATCTTCCGCTCACCTTCCAGCTGCACGTCAGCAAAGGCTTTGCCCGAGAAAGCACCGCGCTTCACTACGAAGCTGCCACCATTGGTTTTGGGCAGTTCCACTACGTTGGTAGCCAAGCTGGCTTGCAACCGCACCGAGAGGCGCGAGCCCACCGAAGCACCAATGTTGGAGTTGGCTAGTACAATTATCTTGGAGTCTTCTTTCTGGGCGGCCGCGGCAATCAGCTTGGTGTAGGCGCCATTCACGAAGTCCTTGAGGCGGGGCTCCGCATCATAAAGCACCTTCGTGATGCCTTGCTCACCTAGCTTAACCAAGTTTGCTTCGGTAGCCTCGCCTACGGCAACTGCCGTGGCGGTGGTGCCGAGCATTTGAGCTACCTGGCTGCCATAGGAAGCCACTTCCAGCGACGATTTTTTCACCTCGCCGCCATCACATTCAACAACAACTAAAACAGACATCTCTTTTCAATTAAAAATTGAGAATTAAAAGTTAAAAATTGAGGCTTGGCAACTGGCAGCCAATAGTATATGGTAAGCGGTTTACGCTCGTGAACGCCAATTTTTAATTCTCAATTTTTAATTTTTAATTGATTTAAATCACTTTTGCCTCGTTGCGGAGCAACCTAATCAGCTCACCGGCATTTTCGGCGGGAATAAGCTTAACGCCCTGCTTTTTGGGTGGAAGTGCATACTCTGCTACGGCAGTACGAGGCGCGTCGGTGGTAGGCTCCACCACTTTCAAGGGCTTGGTGCGGGCCGTCATGATGCCGCGCATGTTCGGAATGCGGGGTTCACACATCGGCTGCTGGCATGAAGCTACGAAGGGCGTATTCACTTGCACGATTTCTTTCCCGCCCTCAATTTCACGCTCGAGCGTAGCGGTATTGCCACTCATGTCAAGCTTCATGGCGGGCGCAACCGTTGGAATCTCCAACAATTCCCCTACCATGCCGTGCACTTGGAAGCCGTTGTAGTCGATGCTCTCCTTGCCCATCAAAATCACATCATAAGCACCTTCTTTGGCTACGTTGGCAATTTGCTGCGCCACGAAGAAAGCGTCTTTCGGAAATGCATTCACGCGGATAGCATCATCGGCCCCGATAGCCAAGGCCTTGCGGATGTTCGGTTCGGTGTCGGCTTCGCCCACGTTGAGCACCGTAACAGTGCCGCCGCCCTGGGCTTCTTTTAGCTCAATGGCGCGCGTGAGGGCATATTCATCCCAAGGATTAATCACGAATTGGACACCCGCCTTGTTGAACTCCTTGTTGTCGGGAGTGAAGGCAATTTTGGTGGTCGTGTCGGGTACGTTGCTGATGCAAACGAGAAACTTCATCTACGGCTGCTTGAATGGGAGGATAAACTACGGGAAAGCCCCAAATTTGGGGCAAAGATACTGAAAACTCCTGCCTGATGGAAACCCAACCTAGCCGCCTACAACAACTTCTGGCCTTCTACCAAGCCGAGCCCAACGACCCGTTTACGATATATGCCTTAGCCACCGAATACAAGGCAACTGAGCCGCTACGGGCTTTGGAATATTTTCAGAAGCTCCTTGTTGAACACCCCGACTACGTGGGCACTTATTACCACGCAGGCAAGCTGCTCGAACAGATTCAGAAGCCGGAAGAGGCCGAAAAGGTTTACCGCGAAGGACTGCGCGTGAGCCGCCAAGCTGGTCAGATGCACGCCGCCAGCGAGTTGCAACAGGCTCTAAACCAGTGTCTGGGCCTGGATTATGAAGATGACTAGCCACGCTACCCATTAAACTAGTGTGCTTGCTTTTTTAGCCCGGGCAAGGCTTCTAGCTTCGTCGAAGACTAGTATGGCGTTAGGAACCCCACCGGCGTCGTCATACTGGTCTTTAACAAAGTTGTGGGCGATGTTGGAAGGAATCCTGCCCACCATAGGGTGATATTACCCACTGCCGGGCGCTGCGAAGCGGTTCATAGAAGTATCTATAGCTAGCAATCAGTTCAGTAAGCTAGCAACGGCCGCTACGCTGTACTTCTTGCCTATCACCTATTAAGTGGGAGGCACCGTGCAGCATTGAGTTTGCTCCAGGCGGAGCACACTTCCCATAGGATACGTTTCCAACATAGTAGACCTTTTTTCAGCATACTGGCGGCGGGAAAGAATACGCACAACTATACCTGCTGACTCTCGCCGGTCTTACGCTAGCTGGCCCAGCCTGCACCTGACCTCAGACCGTCGGTTTCAACCCCAGTAACAGGTCCATCGGGCTTCGCGCCGCTCACGGGAGGGGCAATAATGTTGGCTTCATCCAATCAGGGCTACCGCTCTCAGGTGGTACTGGCTGAAATGGCGCTACGCAAGGGTGATGCTTTTTGTACCGACAAAGTATATGAGCCAACTGCCCATTTACTGATGTCGTAACAACTCGCTCAGCGTTTCAGACTAGAGGCTGACTTAGGCTTTTGGCAACGGGGCTTCAAAGCCGCTTACACTACTGGCGGCCAGTACTTAGGCACCTTAGCTTTGAATAGACTTTTAGGTAAGCATTTCGGTTTCTTCGCTAAACTATATACCTCTTGGCAGCGCACGGCATGGCGAAGAGCAGCACTAAGATTTAATTGCATAATTAACAGCTTCCTATCAACCTATGTTTCCATTCTTTCTTCTGCGTGTTGCCCTTACAATGCGTGACAACGAGCAGGCATTCAATAATTATATGTATGAAGACTTTCTTACTTTATAAAAATAGTTATGATACAAAATATTTTCACTTTACCAGCAAACGCCTGTTTCAATTTCACTTGTGCATTTTATTTAAAGTTAAAAGATATCTAATAGACTTGGGGACACTCCAAATGTACTAAAATCACCACAGTGTATACAGAACGTTTCGCCGCTACTGGATATGCGCCCTAATCTTTGTATTAAATTCATTTGATTACCTTATTTGTAGAAGTTAAGATTTTCTTAACTGAATATGTTATAGAATAATACGTAGATTTGATAATTAAGTTTATGGCTATTCTTGCCGGGTTATCGTGAAAACACTTTTACTTTTTTTAACGCTATTCAGTTTCAGCATCTTGACGGTAAAGGCGCAAAGTGCTAGCCCAGCCGTTCTTGACAGCTTGCAACGGCAACTAGCCCTTACCAAGCCCACTGACACGTTGCGTGTACTGCTGCTCGATGAGCTTTGCTGGAACCTGAGCCACTCTGATTTGCCACGCGCCCGCCGCTACGCCGAGCAAGGCATTGCGCTAGCTCAAAAACTCAACTATCCGCGCGGTGAAGCTCGTTGCCACAACGATTTAGGCACCTGCTTGGCCCTGGCCGGTAGCGCTGACGAAGCGCTGCGGCAGCATTTAGCTGCTTTGCGCCTCTTTGAGACCTTGGGCATGAGAAAAGCTATGGGCTACGCTTACAACGGCATTGCCAAATGTCATATCCTGCACAATCATCTCGCTACCGCAGCCACCTTCTACCGCAAGGGTTTGCTCTTGGCCGAGCAACGGCACGACTCGGCTGATCAAGCTTTATTCTTAAGTAATTTGGCCGATTTGGCCTTGCAGCAAGATAACTCTCATCAGGCCAGTGAGTATATCCGGCGGGCTTTGTTGCTGTTCACAATTCTCGACAACTTTTCCGGTCAAGCTAATAGCCTCTTCACGCTAGGCAAGGTGCAGGCCCGACAGCAACAGCCCGATTCGGCACGGACAAGTTTGTTGGAGGCTTTGATGTTGTATCGTGTGCTGGGCGATGAATATGGCTTGTCTGGAACGTACACGTACTTATCGTCAGTGCTGCAGGCGCAGCAGCAGCTACGACCGGCTTTGGATGCTGCCAAGCTAGGTATGCGCTACGCACGGCAAGTAGGTTCGCCCGAACGCTTGCAGAACGCCTACCAGCAGCTTGCCGAAAATTACGCCGCACTAGGACAATACCAGGGGGCCTACGTCATGCAGCAACGCTTTCAGCGCCTGCGTGATAGCCTCGTAACGGATGTGAACACACGGGCCATGGCTACGCTGCAAAGCCGCTACAATGCGCGCGAACAGGAAGACAATATCCGGCTTCTAACTCAACGCCAAAAGGTAACGCAGCTACGCGCCGATCGGGACGAGGACCAAGTTCGCCTGTTAGGGGTGATTGTGGGCGGGTTGCTGTTGCTTGTGGCGGTAGGAAGCTTGCTTTACGGTCAGCTTCTGCGAGGCCGCCAAGAGCTAGCCGCCCAACACAAACTAGTGGCTGCCAAAAACTCGGCCTTGGAGAATGCCGCCCATGAGCTTCGCCAACTAGCCGATTCCAAGGCTCGGCTCTATGCCATTATCGCGCACGACCTGCGCGGGCCCGTGATGGCCTTTGCTGGGGTCACCGAACTGATTAATTTCTATCAACGAACCAACGACCAGGAAGGGCTGCGCCACTTGCCCGAACTAGTACGGGAGTCGGCACAAAGCCTCAACGGACTGCTCGATAACCTACTGAATTGGGCTGTCAGTCAGACGGGAGAATTGAGTTGCCAACCCGAGCGGCTCCCCATACGCGAGCTTTTGTCGGAGTGCTACGAGTTGTTTCAGACTTCTGCTCATTCCAATCGGATTCAGCTCCAATATAGCGCGGATCCACAGCTGGTTTTGTACGCCGACCAGAATATGGTGCGCACTATTCTGCGTAACCTTGTTGGCAATGCCCTTAAATTCACTCCTACGGGCGGCACCATTCGGCTACAAGCCACCCCCGATACCACCGACCCAACGCAGATCTGTGTATCTGTAACAGACACGGGACCAGGTATGCCCATCAGCCAATTAAAGCAAGTGCTGCACCCACAGCAGCCGCAACTACGAGTCACTACTTCCGATGGTCGGGCTCAAGGCACGGGCTTAGGCTTGCAGTTATGCCGAACTTTTGCTGAATGCCACGGGGGCACCTTGGGCATGAGCGCGGGCCCGGAAGGTGGCGCAGTGGTATGGGTGACCCTACCCATTGCCGGTAAGATTTTCGAGGTTACCCCAGCTCGAAGTCAGCCGTCGTTTCAAACCCATACCGCTGCCTGAGCCTACACTTTGTGCATTGAAGCCCGCGCGTCCATCTTGGGTTGTTGGTAGGGAAGTGGTTGAGCCGTTCTGCTAAGCAAGCAAAATTCCGATCAGCTTGTTCATTTAAGGTTTCTGCGTAGCAGCGGCTTCCGGCGCAATACGCGTGGGGGTTTGCTGGCCGGCTATGATGCCTGTAGCACTACGGGCAATAGCACTGATTGTAGCTGTCATATTCGCTAGATTCAGTGATTCCACCTCGTCGTCTACCGAATGATAAAGCTTGTCGGTGGGGATTTGGTCGGTGCTGATGCTGTGCGCTGGTACGCCCAAGCGGGCCAGCGTGGCATTGTCGGAGCGGTAAAACAAATTCTGCTCGGGGTATGGGTCTGGCTCGAAATGAAAGGAAGTACCCTGCAAGTTGGCTTGCAGCAACGGGCCAAAATCGGACCTCTCGAAGCCGGTGATGAAAGCAGCATTAGCCCCAAACTTGGATAGCTTGCCAATCATTTCGATGTTGAACATAGCCACAATCTTGGCGGGGTCGAGTTGCTTCGAGAAGTACTGAGACCCGAAGCCCCCAATTTCTTCGGCCGTGAAAGCTACAAAAACCAAGGTGCGCGCGTTGTCGTTTTTCTTCTTGAAATATTCGGCCAAAGCTACCACAGCTGTGGTACCAGTAGCATCATCGTCGGCCCCATTGGCAATCGAGTCGCCGGCCACGGGCGGCAGAAAGCCGATGTGGTCGTAGTGCGCCGAAAAAACGACTTGTTCGGCGGCGCGGGCGGAATTCTTGCCCGGTAGCACCCCCACCACATTGCGCAGTTCCACCGTACGCACCGTTGTGCTGGCGGCCACCTTGAACGTGACCTTGCCAGCGGGCAGTGCCGGCGTCAGCACCACAACGCTGGAGAAGGGGCTACCCGTTTTTTCCGCCCGTACGCTGCTGTGGCTTACGTAGTCGGCTATGCGTTTGAAATTAGCGACATGCGCGGGGTCGAGCAGCACCATGGTATTCTCGCGAGGGCGCAACATATCGCGCATATATTGCTGGGGATTCTCCTGCGGACCCACAACCAGAACCCGCGTGGCAGGCTCGTCGGTATCGGTCCAGTTCAGGCTGGGCTGGCTGGAAACAAGCAACACCTTGTCCTTGGCTACGGGCGCGTTGTTGAGCGTCACCAGCAAGGACTCCACGCGCGTCTCATACGCCGGAAAAACCTGTTCGTAGCTGGTGATACCGGGCAGCATTTGCAATCCAATCCGTTGAAATTCGGTGCTCAAGAATTGCGCGGCCCGTAAGCCACTCGGCTGGCTGGCCGCCCGGCCCTGCATATCATCGGCCGCCAACGTGCGTATCACGCGCTCCACAGTAGTTGCCGAAACCTCTCCGACTGGTGCGGGAGTGCTTTTTTTCTGGGCTTGTAACTGAAAAGCAAAGAGCAATAGAAACAGAACGGGAAGGAAGAATTTACGCATGACGCAAAATAACCGTTTTGCTCGTCTGCTTGTACAATTCAATTGCTACCTTCTCGTATTTTAGTTGGCAGTGCACATTATTCTACTTCGCCTTATGCTTTTTCTGCTCCGTGTAGCACTCGGATTACTCTCGCTGCTGGCCGCCTGTCGATCCACAGCCCCAACTTCGCAGTCATCACCTACCACCCCATTGGCCTCCTTGCGTAACACGCGCTGGGTGCTTCAAACCCTGAATGGCCAGCCCGCTCCCACCCCAACCCAAGGCGAAGTGTATCTGCTACTACGGGCCAACGAATTGAATACCGAGGGCAACGCCGGCTGCAACCGGTTCCGGGGTTCCTTTGAACTCCCCGCCGATGGGCAACTTCGTTTTGGGCCGCTACTTTCCACCAAAATGGCGTGTCCGGCTCTCGCCACCGAAACTAGCTTCCTAAACGCCCTGGCAAATACACGCACCTACCAAATCAGCGGCGACACGCTGCGGCTTTTCGCAGAGGCAGCAACGCAGCCCGAAGCCGTGCTCCACGCAGTGTATCTGCGCTAGCGCCGCGTGGCAAGCTTTGCTTCGATGAAAAAGCGTCCTACTCCCTCGAAACCGATACCTCTGCATTTAAACAAGTCAGCCCGTGTAGCGGCACCAGAAATACCAGTTCTGACGCCACTACACGGAACTCGTCTTCCGAACATTCTTCTCTACTTGGGGTCAATGGCATCGAGCACGGCAACCCAATCAACATCGGTTTTGGCCGTTTGAGCTGCTGCCGATTGCTTGAGGGCCGTAGCTAACTCAGGAACGGCAGCTTGCAGCGCTTTCACATTCAGCTTAACCGGCAACAGGCTGGCATCGGGGCGGCGCAGATAATACACGTTTTTATCTTCGACTCTGTCGTATTGCTCTCCTGTGTTGTAAGCGCCCGTATTGCCCGCTTTGCGCAGCACTTTTACGTACCGCTTCAGCAGTGCGTAACGCCCCTCGTGCAGTACCTCCACGTAGTCGGTGCGCTGGTTGGGCACGGGCGCTTCTTCGAAACGCCGAAACACCCGCTGTCGGGTCGTGGTAGTACCCGCAACCGGTTCTGCCAACTCGAAACGCGTCACGGCCCGATCATCAAGTTGCAGAGAATCGGCCGCCCGGTTGAGGGGCCGCATGAGTAGGCGCTGATTCAGCACATCGTACTTAAGCGGCACCGGTGCCAACGGTAGCTTGGTGGAAAGCGTGAGCCGCGCCAACAGCCACCGATTGTCGACGTACGGCGACCCTATCACTCCCGCACTGGTGGGTTTGCGTATGATGGCGGCGTCTCCCCGGCCGAGCGCATCGATATTGGCCCGCGCCGCCGCGCCGGTTTGTTCGGCGGGCGGTGGGGAGGCACTTTGGGCAGAAGCCACCGAACCAACTAGCAGCAAAACAGCAATAGAAAACAAATGCGCAGTCATACCTTAAGAACTAAACTATATCTGAAAAGTGGTTAATGGCCTTTATTTCAAGCTTTGCCACTTTTCAAACAATATAATAGCTTCCACTTTTACTACGCCAGCGTCAGCACCAAATCGTCGGCGTTGACGAGGGTGCCTTCCGGCAGGTGCAGGCTTTGCACAGTGGTATCTTCGGGAGCCGTGATGGTGGTTTCCATCTTCATGGCCTCGATGATGAAGAGTGGAGAATTGCGCTTCACTTCTTCGCCGTCTTTTACCAGCACTCTCGAAAGCAGTCCTTGCAGCGGCGCGCCTATCTGCTTGGTGTTCACCTTGTCGGCTTTCTGGTTCAGTACGCGCTTCACCTCCACGCTTAGGTCGCGCACTTCCACGTTGCGGGTCTGGCCGTTGAGGTTGAAGAAGATGGTGCGGTTGCCATCTTCGTTCACCGTACCAACGGATTGCAAGCCCACGATAATGCTTTTGCCGCGGGCAATATCCACAATGGTTTCTTCGCCCGGCTGCAAGCCATAATAGAACACGGGCGTGGGCACGATGCTGGCGTCGCCGTACTGCACCAAGTGCGCCCAGTACTGCTCGAACACTTTCGGGTACAGCAGCCACGACAGTAAGTCCGTGAACTTGGCGCGGGTACCAAACTTTTCCTCGAACTTCTGCCACTCCGCCTCGAAGTCGATAGGCGCCAAGTGCTCATTAGGCCGGTCAGTGAAAGGCTGCTCGTCTTTGAGAATAACGCGTTGCACATCCTCGGGCCAGCCGCCTTCGGGCTGGCCAATGTCGCCGCGGAACAGGTCGCGTACCGATTCTGGGAAATTGAGGCTTTCCCCGCGTTCCACCACATCTTGGGTGGTGAGGTTGTTGGAAACCAGGTACAGCGCCATGTCGCCCACCACTTTCGAGGAGGGCGTCACCTTGGGAATGTCCCCGAAGAGCAGGTTCACATCCGCAAACGTGCTCTTGATGGTTTCGAACTTGTCGAGCAGGCCCAACGATGCCGCTTGGGGCCGCAGGTTGCTGTACTGCCCGCCCGGAATTTCGTGCTGAAACACCTCAGAGGTGCCCGCCTTTAAGCCCGACTCGAACGGGTAGTAGTGCTCCCGCACCGTCTCCCAATAGTTGCTGAACTCGTTGAGCGAGGGTTGGTTGAACTCGCGGTGGCGCGGCTGCCCGCGTAGCATTTCCACCACGGAGTTGAAATTGGGTTGCGACGTCAAACCCGACAAACTGCCCAGCGCCACGTCAATCACATCAACGCCCGCTTCCACCGCCTTCAAATAAGTAGCCGCCTGCAACGACGACGTGTCGTGGGTGTGCAGATGGATAGGCAAGCTGATGGTGTCGCGCAGGGCCGTGATAAGCTCGGTAGCCGCATAGGGCTTCAGCAGCCCGGCCATGTCCTTGATGCACAGGATATGCGCGCCGGCTTCCTCGATCTGGCGGGCCAGGCGCAGGTAGTATTCGAGGTTGTACTTCTGGTTGCGCTTGGGGTCCAGGATGTCACCGGTGTAGCAGATGCTGGCTTCGGCCAACCGGTCGGTTTTGTTGCGCACGAAGCCTATGCACGCCTCCATGCCCGGCATCCAGTTCAGCGAGTCGAAAATGCGGAATATGTCGATGCCGGTTTCGGCGGCTTGCTGTACAAACCGCTCGGTCAGGTTGTCGGGATAGGCCTTGTAGCCCACGCCGTTGGCCCCGCGGATCAGCATTTGGAGCAGAATATTGGGAATGGCTTTACGCAACTGCGCTAGGCGAGCCCAAGGGTCTTCGTGCAGAAAACGCAGCGCCACGTCGAAGGTGGCGCCGCCCCAGCATTCCAGCGAGAAGGTTTGGGGGTGCTGGTGGGCGTAGCGCTCAGCCACTTTCATCATGTCCGAGGTCCGCATGCGGGTAGCGAGCAGGCTTTGGTGCGAATCGCGCAGGGTGGTATCGGTGTAGTGAATCTGCTGGTCGTCGCGCAGCCACTTCGCAAATTCCTCGGGGCCTAGCTCCGTGAGCTTGTTTTTCGTGCCGGGCTGCAAGGGCGTGTCGGGGTCGTATTGCGGCAGGCGCGGCTTGCGCAGTTCTTTGCGCTCATCCACGAGGCCTTTCACGTCGGGGTTGCCGTTCACGATGATTTCGCCCAGGAAGTTGAGCACTTTGCTGGCGCGGTCTTGGCGGGTTTTGAACTTGAACAGTTCGGGGTGGTCCTTGATGAAATCGACGGTGGCCGACCCGCTCCCGAAAATAGGGTGCGCAATGATATTTTGCAGAAACTGGATGTTGGTGCGCACGCCGCGCACCCGGAACTCGTCGAGCGTCCGGGCCATTTTGGTGGCTGCCTCCCTGAGCGTGGGCGCGTGGGCCGATACTTTTACCAGCAAGGAGTCGAAGAAGGGCGACACTTTCACGCCGGTGTACACCGAGCCTTGGTCGAGCCGGATGCCGAAGCCGCCGGCCGAACGGTACGCGGTGATGGTGCCATAATCGGGCTTGAAGTCGTTGATGGGGTCTTCGGTGGTGATGCGGCACTGAATAGCGTAGCCGTTTTTGAGCGGCTTGTTGTCGCCGCCCAACCCGATTTCGGGGTCCGTGAGGCGCTTGCCATCAGCAATGTGAAGCTGCGTTTTGATGAGGTCCACGCCCGTAATCATCTCCGTAACGGTGTGCTCCACCTGAATGCGGGGGTTCACCTCGATGAAGTAGATGCGGTCCTGCTCGGGGTTTACTAAAAACTCGACGGTACCCACGTTGTTGTAGCGCACGGCCCGGCCCAGGCGCAACGCGTACTCGTACAAAAGGTGGCGCATGTGGTCGGGCAGGTTCAGCGAGGGCGCCACTTCCACCACTTTCTGATAGCGCCGCTGCACCGAGCAGTCCCGCTCGTAGAGATGCACCAGGCCGCCGTGGTTGTCGGCTACCAACTGCACCTCGATGTGCTTGGGCTGCTCCACAAACTTTTCCAGGAACACGGTATCGTCGCCGAAGGCTTTTAAGGCTTCGTTACGAGCCTCGAAGAAGCCGCGCTCCAACTCCTCATCGTCCCGAATAACCCGCATACCCCGGCCTCCCCCACCCGAAGCCGCTTTCAGCATCACCGGGTAGCCGATGCGGTGCGCTTCTTCCTGCGCAATCGGTAAGTCAGTAAGGTCTTGGGTGCTGCTCTCGATGATGGGCACCTGGCACTGCACGGCCACTTTCTTGGCGGCTACTTTGTCGCCTAGCGCGTCCATCACCTCGGGCCGCGGCCCCACAAAGATGATGTTCTCTTCGGCGCACCGCCGGGCTAGCGTGGCATTTTCCGACAAGAAGCCGTAGCCCGGATGAATCGCATCAACGCCGTTTTCTCTAGCCGTCCGAATCAAACCTTCAATATCCAAGTAAGGCTTCAGCGGCTCGTCATCGCGCCCGATCTGATACGCCTCGTCGGCTTTGTAGCGGTGCAGCGAATAACGGTCCTCGTAAGTGTAAACCGCTACCGTTGTAATACCGAGTTCGGTGGCAGCACGCATGACGCGAATGGCAATTTCGCCCCGGTTGGCGACTAGCAGCTTGCGAATGTTCATCTTGAAATATGCGGTGTTAAAGTAGAACAAGAATGCGTGTGGCAAGCTACTCAAAGAGTTGGGAAATAGGAGCGAAAATTCGCTTTCACTTTTATTTACAAGTACTTTTCAAAATAATTCCAGGCAGAAATTGTCAAATTACTCAGCTTTTCATCTGCCTATTAAGATTTATGCTACTACAGCCTTAGTAAGTAACTGTACTGATTGAAGTGGTCGGCAAACCTTAGATGCACCATTCAGTTGTCATGAAACCCTTTTCATCTGACTTCACTGCATGGAATTTGCTAACCAGAACATCTTGCTCGTTGGGGCTTCGTCGGGTATCGGGCTAGCCACGGCCCGGTTGCTGCATAAGCTCAACGCTCACCTTTACACGGCGTCGCGCCACCTCTCCCCGGAACTGGCCGAGCTAGGCACTACCTTCTTGGAACTAGACGTAACGCAGCCCATTGGCACCGCCCTCGATGGGTTGCCCGAGGAGCTGCACGGCGTGGTGTATTGCCCCGGCAGCATCAAGCTGCGGCCGTTCGAGCGGATTCCGGTGGCTGATTTTCGGGCTGATTTCGAGTTGAACGTGCTCGGCGCCGTGCAAGTGCTGCAAGCCACGATGAAGCGGCTCAAGAAGGCGGGCGGCGGCTCGGTGGTGCTGTTCAGCACAGTAGCCGCCGACACGGGCATGAGCTTCCACACCAGTATTGCCACCGCCAAAGCCGCCGTGGAGGGCCTTACCCGCGCCCTGGCCGCCGAGTATGCGGCCAGCAACATCCGCGTCAACGCCATAGCACCGTCCCTGACGGATACGCCCCTGGCTGCGGCCTTGCTCAACACCCCCGAAAAGGTGGAAGCCGGCGCCAAACGCCACCCCTTGCAGCGCATCGGCCAGCCGCAGGACCTGGCTTACATGGCTTCCTTCCTGCTCTCCGACCACAGTTCCTTTATCACCGGCCAAGTTATGCCCGTAGACGGCGGGATGGGCCGATTGAAGTAGGCTGTAGCGCGAAGCCTGAGCTTCGCGTGTTGTCGAGTGATTAGCCCCGTACCAACAGTGTTGTTTATTGTTTAATGATGCGCGCAGCGCAGGCTTCGCGCTACAGCCTACCGCCCATGAAAATCACGCTCTTTTGGCACCGGCGCGACATCCGTTTCCACGACAACGCAGGCTTGGCCGCGGCTTTGCAAAGCGGCTTTCCCGTGGTGCCGCTCTTTATCTACGACCGGGAAATTCTGGATTTGCTGCCGAGCCGGCGCGATGCCCGCGTCACCTTCATTTACGACGAGGTAGAACGACTAGGACGCAAGACCGACCAAGCGGGCGGGCAGTTGCTGGCTTTTTACGGCCGGCCACTGGAGGTTTTCGCGCAGCTACTAAAAACGCACGAAGTAGCCGCCGTGTACACCAATGAAGACTACGAGCCCTATGCTGCCGAGCGCGACACGGCCGTGGCCCAGCTCTGCCAGCAGCACGGCGCCACGTTTCAGGCGCTGAAAGACCAAGTTATTTTCGCCAAAAACGAGCTGCTCGGCAAGTCGGGCAAGCCGTCCAAGGTGTTCGGGGCGTACCGCAAGGCGTGGCTGGAAGCCTTGCGCGACGAGCACCTGCAACCGTATCCTTCCGCCGAGCTCTACGATGCCTCCCACCTCGCCAAGTTCCCGGACGCGCCGCCCCGGCCCACGCTGGCCGACATGGGGTTCGAGGAGTTCCGGCAGTTTGTACCCGCTGCCGAACTGCCTACCGACGAGCTGGTGCGCAACTACCACCTCACCCGCAACTCGCCGGGCCGGGTGGATAGCAGTACCCGCCGCTCGGTACATCTACGGTTCGGGACGCTGAGCGTGCGGGAACTGATGCGGCAGGCGCAGACGCTGAACCCCAAGCTGCTGGCCGAGCTTATCTGGCGCGACTACTTCATGATGCTGCTCTGGCACTACCCCAACACCGCCACCGAAAGCTACGAGCCCCGCCTGCGCCACGTACCCTACCGCAACAACGAAGACGAGTTCCGGGCGTGGTGCGAAGGCCGCACCGGCTACCCGCTGGTAGACGCCGGCATGCGCGAGATGAACGAAACCGGCTACATGCCCAACCGGGCCCGCATTGCCACGGCGGGTTTCTTAGTAAAGCAGCTGCTCGTTGATTGGCGGTGGGGTGATAAGTACTTCTCCGACAAGCTGCTCGACTACGACATGAGCCAGAACGTGGGCAACTGGCAGTGGATGGCCGGTACCGGCGTAGTGGCCGCGCCCTGGTTTCGGGTGTACAGCCCCGAAAGCCAGCTCAAGCAGTACGACCCCGAGCTTGCGTACGTGAAAAGATGGGTGTCCGAATACGGCACCAGCGCCTATCCGGCGCCCATCGTGGACCACAAATTTGCGCGGCAACGAGCCATTGAGACCCTGCGCGCTGCGTACCGAGCGGCAACTGTGTAGCGTAAGCGCAGAGCTTGAAGCAGATTTAAATAAACTCAACTAATCGGCTGTCCCGATGGTTATAGCAGCACTATGGAACAGCAACCTTCGCCTCAAGCAACGCCCGAGACAGCTAGCGCCAATAAAGTCCGGATCAAGCAAGCCTACCTCGACTATGTTCTCGACAAAGGCCACCAGCCCGCGTCGGTTTACAAGCTCACCAAGAAGCTAGGCTTGCCGGAGCAGGAGTTCTACCTGCACTACGCCAACTTCGATGCCATTGACCGGGAGTTGTGGGCTGATTTTGGCCGGGAGGCGCGGGCTACGGCCGCCAAGGAGCCCGTTTGGGAGCAGTACGGCGCCCGCGAAAAGCTGCTGGCCTTCTACTACACGCTCATCGAGATTCTTAAGCGCAACCGTAGCTACGCCCTTAATGCCCTGCGCCGTTCCCTCTCGAAAATGCCCGGTTTGACGCCTCGGGTGCTTGATGATTTTCGGCAGGAGTTTGAGGACTTCGTAGATGAAATTCTGCGCGAAGGCCGCCGCACCGACGAAATAGCCAGCCGCCAGCTAATCCAAGACGGTTATCCGCGGTTTTTCTGGCAGCAGCAACTGTTTGTGCTCGGCTTCTTCGCCAAAGATGAAAGCATCAACTTCGAGCGCACCGATGCGGCCATCGAAAAAGCCGTGACGCTAAGCTTCGACCTAGTCGGCCGCAACACGCTAGATTCCGCCACCGACTTCATTCGCTTTCTGTTGCACAGCCGGCGCCGCCGCTAGGCAGTGCTCCTCAATTTGAAGAAGAGAACGTCATGCTCGATCTGGCGTCCGCCTCTCGAAGCATGACACTCCTTTAGTTCGCTTCTTTTACTTCCCTGCGGCTGAAACGCCACTCGGGGTACAATCCCATATGTCCGACAGACCCGAGAGCAACTCTCTTTCCTCCCTTCCCACCACCAAAGTAGCGCGGGCAGCCCGTTTCGCTCGTACCGGCCTCAACGTAGGAGCCAACTACGTGAAGCACTATGCCAAGCGCGCAGTCGGCGCCGAAAGCACGACCGATGATCTGCACGCGGCTAACGCGGCCGAGTTGTACGGCACGCTGAGCGAAATGAAAGGCTCGGTGCTGAAAGTGGCGCAGATGCTGGCAATGGAGAAGAACCTGCTGCCTACTGCCTACGCCGACCAGTTTGCGCAGGCGCAATACCAAACGCCGCCTCTATCGGGGCCATTGGTGGTGAAGGCGTTCCGGGATGCTTTCGGGAAGTCGCCGTTCGAGGTGTTCGAGGAGTTCGACATCAACGCCCGGCAAGCGGCGAGCATCGGGCAGGTGCACTTTGCGCGCCAAGGCGGCAAGGCGTTGGCCGTGAAGGTGCAGTATCCCGGCGTGGCCGACAGCATCCGCTCGGATATTCGGCTGGTGAAGCCCATTGCGTTGCGCGTGCTGGGCCTAGACGAAGCCACCGTGCGTCCGTACTTGCAGGAAGTGGAAACCCGCCTCATCGAGGAAACCGATTACGCGCTAGAGTTGCGGCGCGGACAGGAAATAGCCGCGCAGTGTGCCGCGCTGCCCCACTTGGAATTTGCCGCTTATTATCCGGCCTTGTCCTCGGCCCGCATCCTGACCATGGACTGGCTGCCCGGCCTGCACCTCAAGGAGTTCCTGGTTACCGAACCCACCCAGGCCATACGCAATCAGCTAGGGCAGGCGCTGTGGGACTTCTACATGTTTCAGCTCAACGAGTTGCGCATGGTGCACGCCGACCCGCACCCCGGCAACTTTCTGCTGCGCGCCGAAGCCGGTGGCACCGTCGGCGTGCTCGACTTTGGCTGCGTGAAAGAAGTGCCCGCCAACGTGCACCGCCTTTTCAACGACCTGCTTACGCCCGAAACCTTGGCCGACCGCAGCCGCTTGGCCACCTTGCTTACCGAAGCCGGCATTCTGCGGCCCGATGATGCCGCTACCCGGCAAGACTTCTACTTGAACACCATGCAAGCGTCGCTGGAGCTAGTAGGCCGCCCGTTTCGGCAAGACGTTTTCGACTTCGGTGACCCCTCGTACATGCAGGCGCTCTACGCCCTCGGCGACGACCTGATGCAGCAGCCCGAGCTACGCCAGCAGCGCGAACCGCGCGGCTCCGAGCATTTCATTTACCTGAACCGGACGTACGTAGGGCTCTACGCTTTGCTCACGGAACTGCGGGCCGTAGTACGCACAGCCGCCGCTTAGTTGCACTTCCCTTAAATCGTTGCCTAGCTTGCCCGTTGCGGCGTCCCGCTTGCCCTTACTTCGTGTCGCTACAGGAGTAGGTGTGAGCGGGACTACTTTTCACCCACTTTTATTTCCATGAAAAAAATCTGGACTCTGTTTGCGGTGCTGTTAAGCACTCTTACCATGGCTTCGGCCCAAAGTGCCATGAGCTGCTGCGCAAAACCCACCAGCCAAAACGCGACGGAGGCATTTGCCATGCTCGCCACCAACGAGGATTTCTCGGGTGGCCACGATGCGCCTCTACCTTTCCGCTACGCCGGCGCAGGCCAACCTATCGAGTTCAAAACTCCGGACGGCAAAACCGGCAAAGGCTTCGAAATCAAAGCCGGCACGCCATCTGACAACTATTTGTTCGTGATTCACGAGTGGTGGGGCCTGAACGACTACATCAAGCAGGAAGCCGCGCAATACGCCAAAGACTTGCCTGGCGTCAACATCATTGCCCTCGACCTCTACGACGGCCAAGTGGCCAGCACCCCCGAAGAAGCTGGCAACTACATGCAAGCCGTAAAAACCGACCGCGCGCAGGCCATCGTCAGAGGGGCGGTGTTATACGCTGGCCCGAAAGCTCAGGTGGCAAGTGTCGGTTGGTGCTTCGGCGGGGGCTGGAGCTTGCAAACTGCGCTGCTGGCCGGCAAACAGGCCGTCGGGTGCGTGATGTACTATGGAATGCCAGAAAAAGACGTTGCCAAGCTTAAAAACTTGAATACGGACGTACTCGGCATCTTCGCCAGCCAGGATAAGTGGATCAATCCGGAAGTGGTAACGCAGTTTCAGAAGGATATGGCCGCTGCCAAGAAGAAGGTAACCATCAAGAGCTACGACGCCGACCACGCCTTTGCCAATCCTTCCAACCCCAAGTACAACAAAGCCTTCGGCGATGACGCTCACGCCTTGTCGGTGGCTTACCTCAAGAAAAACTTCAAGCTGAAAATCTAAAAGCTCGGCACTGACCCATCTATGACCTGAAGCCATATTATCAAGGAACTGCCTCAACAGGTGGTTCCTTTTCTTTTTCAGTGTTTCCTAAGGATAATACCGTCTAAAGTAAACTGGCTGTGGAAGATATAGACTGCAACAAATTTTATATAAATTTTCTAAGACATATTTTCATTAAATATATAATGCCCATATATTCAATAAAACTAATAAATAACTCATCTGCTGGCATCTTCTTAAGCTCGGTGGGTATCACTATACCGCCTCGCACCAGCCAATTTCAACTTCAATTTATTCACTTATGCGAAATCTTTTCTCTTTGCCAGTAGTATGGCTGCTGTCCAGCCTTTGTTTAGCCGGATTAGTAAAGCAGGAAGCCGTAGCCCAAACCACTCCACAGGTCCACGATCCGGCCAGCACTGACCCATTGTACACCATCCGTAAGCTACGTCAAGCTAGTCTTAGTGGCGTTAGCGCGGCGCCAAATCAATTTCGAAGTATCACTACAAGTTCAGCCGCACAGTTGCCCGCTTGTTTCGAACCGCTCGATTCTGTATCGGCTCCTTCAGCCGGCGGCTACATACCCATTCCGCGCAACGACGACGGCTCGTTCGGACCGGTTGCTTTAGGCTTCACCTATACGCTTTTCGGCACGCCCTACACGTCGGTCTACATCAACACAAACGGCAACATAACATTCAACGCGCCGCTCTCTGAATATTCGGCCTCGGGCTTCCCGATCAGCACACCGATGGTGGCTGGCTTCTGGGCTGATGTGGATACGCGGCCTGCTAACAGTGGCCGGGTTTGGTATAAGATATACCCAGACCGGCTGGTGGTGACGTGGAATCGGGTAGGCTATTTTGCTAATCAGATTGATAAGAAAAATACATTTCAGATTGTACTGCGCTCCAACACCACAGTTCCCGTAGCCGATGATGCCCTGTTTGCCTACGGCGATATGCAATGGACAACAGGCAGTGCATCGGGTGGAGTTAGTGGGTTTGGTGGTACGCTAGCCACGGTGGGTGCCAACCGGGGCATCAACAATGAGTTTATTCAAACTGGACGCTTCAACCTCAATGATGCCTCGCACCCCGACAACGTGAATGCTAGCGGGGTAAACTGGCTGGATGATCAGTGCATTTCCTACACCTTGTTTTCTAGTGGCAACCTGCCACCATCGGCCACAAACTTGCCTCTAAATAACACTATCACCGTAAATCAGGGCCAAACCGTCAGCATTGCTCCGCAGTTTTCGGGGCCCGAGGCCGGCCAAGCTATTACGCTAGCCGTGAATACTAATGGGCTCTGTAATGCCCTTTTCACAATAAGTGGGGGCATCAATCCAACACTAAATTTAAGCGTGACCGGAGGCCCTTGTAATGTAGGCACCTCCACTATTTTAATTACAGCTACCGACAATGGTACCCCGGTAGCCACCCGGCAGTTTCCAATAACGGTTATCGTAAATCCGCCCACAGCAGTTAACGGGCAATGGACGGGCAATGTGAGTACCGCATACTCGGAACCCGCCAACTGGAGCAACAATGTGCTGCCGACCAGTATCACCAACGTCACGATTCCGGCTTCGGCCGTTCGGATGCCGGTATTGAGCACGGCAGCCAGCACCAACAATTTCACTATTGCCACCGGCGCCACGCTCACCTTAGCTACCAACGGCACTTTAACCTTCACGGGCACCCTGCTAGCTAATGGCAGCTGCACCGGACCGGGCACCTTGGTTACGGCGGGTAGCGCACAGCAGAGCGTGGGCGGCGGCGGCCTGATATCGGTGGGGGAACTCACGGTGGGTGGCAGCGGAACTCAGCTTGCCGGCCCGGTGGCTGTAAGCCGGATGCTCACCCTCAACAGCACTTTGACCACCAACGCGCAACCGCTCACCCTACTCTCTAATGCTACGGGCACGGCTATGGTTGTTAATAATGGCGCCGCAACAGTAGTAGGTTCTGCAACGGTACAACGCTACATTAGCCCCTCACTGAACCCAGATAACGGCTACCGGCACTATAGCTCGCCAGTAAGCAACACTACCCTAGCCGACCTAATTACGTTAGGCTTCACTCCGGTCGTGAATCCGGCTTTCAATACGGCATCGAATCCGGCGGCGGTGCAGCCTTATCCTAATATATTCGGCTTCGATGAAACCCGTATTACCAGTGCGGCTCCCTCATTTGAGCAAGGCTGGTTTTCGCCGACTGCCCTCTCCAGCGTTATGCTGCCGGGTCTGGGCTTCACAGTCAACATCGCGGCAACTGCTACCGTTGACTTTGTGGGCACGCTCAACAACGGCCCAATAAGCCGTTCCGGCCTCACGTATGGAACCCAAACTGAATCGGGCTGGCACTTGCTCGGCAACCCCTATCCGGCACCTATCGATTGGTCTTCGACGGGGCTCAGCCTGTCGGGGCTCGATAATGCAGTGTACGTGTTTAAATCATCGGGACCCTATGAGGGCAGCTACAGCAGCTACGTGAATGGCGTCGGCGATGCCCGCTTTATTGCCGTGGGGCAGGCGTTTTTTGTGCGGGCAAGCACCCCGGGCAGTCCTGGTAACTTAACCTTCACAAATGCAGCTCGCCTCACCTCTTATCTGAACCCGGATTTCAATCGGAATCAGAACGCAAAAATTCGGCCCCTAATACAGCTTGATCTGGTAGGTGGCACCCGGCGCGACGCCGCTATACTCTACTTCGAACAAGGTGCCACTCCGAACTTCGACCGGGCTTTCGATGCCCATAAGCTCAGCAACAGCAACGGGCTCCAGATAGCTTTTGTGGCTGGCGCCGAGCAACTTTCTATCAGCGGCCTACCTACCCTAACCCGTGCCGACGTAGCCGTACCGTTAAGTGTTCGAGTCCCAACTACAGGCACCTATATTTTGGAAGCCGTTCAAGTGCAGAACCTGCCTGCCGGCTGCTATGCCTACTTGCAGGATGCGCAAACCGGTGCAACTATTGATCTAGACCAGCGCCCAGCCTACTCTTTTAGCATGGATGCCTCTTTCAGTGGCTCACGCTTCACACTGCTGCTCAGCTACGCTCGCATCTTAACTAACGCTAGCAGCCTTCTCAGCCACCAAGTGCAGCTTTACCCCAATCCTACCCACGATGCCGCCACGCTGCTCTTGCCAACAGCCATGCACAAACAAGCCGTCACGGCTACGCTGCTGAACCAGTTGGGGCAGTCGGTGCGCACATACACTTTACTGGCAGGCCAAGGGAGCGAGCAGCACACCTTATCCTTGAGCGGTATGGCCAAAGGAATCTACTCGCTCCGCTTAACTACGCTTAGCGGAATAGCCACAAAGCGTTTGATAATCGAATAAAAAGCAAGCTCTGTTTTTTCTACTCTGGTATCCGTCAGCTATGTTCTCATTCCTTGTTTCCAGCTTCTAGTTCCATGAAATCTTCGACAATCAATTTCCGATTTTCTCTCAGCGCTCTGCTGGCTTCTTTGATGCTGATCTTGGTGTCCTCTCCAACCCAGGCGCAGGGCCCTGGCTCGGGCGGACCAACGCCAACCGCGGTGCCCATTGACGGCGGCGTCTCCCTGCTGCTCGCTGCCGGCGGTGCCCTAGCGCTACGCCACCTGCGCCGCAAGAGTCGCAACTAACTTCAAGAACATACGACGCCAACAAGGAAAAGCCCGCCTGTAAGTACAAGCGGGCTTTTGACGGATTTACTGACTTGATACAAACTAGACTAGTAAAAGCAACTATGATATAAACCGTTCTTAGTTATTTAGACTGTTTGCTGAGGACGTTGTTTCGTTTGCTTAGCAAAGAAAATTCAATCATTAAGGATCTATTCTAAAAGCTTACTATAGGCTAACGGATAACCTTTATGCGTTAAGCTTCACTTCAACAAGCAAATAGAGTAGAAACCCACCCGGCTATTTCAAGTTGGAAGCAGTGGCGGTACTAGTATCCCCCCTCCCACTGCCCTGCTTCATACAACCTAAAAGGTAGCAGAACAGGCTCCTACACTATTGCTTGTTGTATTTATGAAGATAAAGAAGTTACTCTACCGGTTTAAGTTGCCAGTCGGAAGCTAGAATGGCTGCTAGTTCGGCTACGCTGCCGGTGAGGTGCTCCCAGTTGGGCAGCACGAAGTACTGCTCCTGCAAATGCGCTTCACTGTAGGGCGTGTGCAGCACGGTGGCCAAGTCGAAAGGGCGGCGGGTGCTGTCATCGGCAATGCAATGGTGAATCTCGCCCGATGACGACAGCAAACCAGCCCCGTACATACGGGTAGCGCCATTTTCCTCGACCAGCCCAAACTGCACCGTGAAACCGTAGAGGCGCTCCAGCCGCTCCAGGGCGGCGGCCTCATCTAAATGTTGCGCCGCGACGTGCCCCAGAAAATGCAGAAAATCGGCAAAGGCCTTGTCCATGAGCAGCGGCACGTGCCCGAATAGTCCGTGAAATAAATCGGGCTCCTCGATGAAATCGAACTGTGCCATGGAGCGAATCCAGACGGTGGCGGGAAACTTGCGCTGCGCCAGCAAACCGAAGAACTCGGCATCGTTGAGCATGCCATGCACGGGTTCTAACTGCCAACCGGTAGCCTGCCGCAGCCGCTCGCTCGTCTCCTCGAAATTAGGAATGGCGTTGCGGTGAAACCCAACGCGTTGCAGGCCATCGGCGAAAGCCTGGCAGGCACGTTTGTGCAGCAGAGCCGTTTGGCGGTCGAACAATACTTTCCAAACCAGTTGGTCATGGGCGGTGTACCGGTCGTAGTGTTGCTGTAACATGGGTATAAGGCAGAAAAAAACCCGGCTCCTTGTGTTAGGAGTCGGGCTTATAAGGTTTCAGAGGTTAAGCGTCATAATTCGCTTCTAGCTTCCGTACCGGCAAAGCAGCCCGACTCCGTCCCGCGCGGGACGAATATTGGATAGACAGAATTGTTTCACTTGCTGGCACGACATCATGGCAACAAATATATAGAATTTAGAAAACAAGATGTATCAGTCGAGCTTCTCTTTTTTATGAACAAACAAAAATTTATACAAAAATAACAATATCCCCCTTTTAACTGAATGGCAAAACACACTCATCCACTACTTTTTCCTGCTATACCCCCTTTACATTCAAGGGGCTTCTATAAATATTAGGCATTTTTGATGTAGATGCCATTAGAACTATAGGCTTGGGATTCTAACGGTGAAACTCATACTTATTGCGAACGATAAAGCCCATAGCAGCATCATACTTCACCTCTTTGAGCACGGAAAACTGGTGCGCTCCTAGCATGAGTGTGCGCCTGATTAGGCAATTCTTGTTGTCATCTTGGCCGCGGCCTTCAAGTACCAGTTCTAATGACTGATTGGGCATGCGCGTTTTTCGGTGAATTTCCAGTGGGGTACCGTCCCAAACCAAGCGGGTCCCGTTGGGGGAGAGCTGTAACTTGTCAGAACCTTTTACCTGTCCGCCTCCAGGTTCTTGGTAGATGAAATTCAACACCAGTTCCTGCGGGCTAGACTGCCTTCCGCTCAGTGAGGTAGCAAGGGTGACGGGCTTCTTGGTGGTGTAGTCGAGGTACGTGAGGGAGCCCTGCCATTGTTGGGCAATAGCATTCAGCTCATGCATGGTCACTTGAGTGGGAGCAGTTGGTGCCTGGGCGACGGCCATTCCAACCATCAGGAATACCAGCACAGTTGTCGTTTGGGCTTTCAATGCACTGCTCAGTGGCACCCTTGGGAGAAAACTGCCACTGCGCTGCACCAGCCAACAGTCCAGTGAGTAGCGCCCGCCACCAACCCCTGTCACGAGCACAAAAGACCAGAACAGCAGTTGCTGATAATACATGCCCAGAACAACTTCGGGCTCGCCATACCAGAGAAAGGCAATTACCAGAAACTGAAAAGCTAACTGTAGCCCGCTCCAACGGGCGAGCAAACCCACTGCTACCAGCAGGCCGCCCGCAAATTCGCCCCACGCCGCCAGCCACGCCCACAGATAAGGCGTGGGATACGTGAAGCCCAGATCAGCGACTTGCAACACAAACCAGTCGGGCGGACCCAGCGGGGTGGTACCGGCCGCTAGCTTGGCCGCTTCCTGCGTGGTAGTTAGGTTAACGAGTTTTGCCCAACCGGCGCCAATGGCAATGGACAGCCCGAGGTGCAGCCGGAAAAACAGCCAAGCCATGTCGGCGAAGCGGGACGAGAAGGGTCGGGTGGCAAACAAGAGCTTTTTCATGGCGAGATAAGAGCAAAGCAAGGAATTGATAGTGATAGAAGTTGGGGTTCAATTTCCTTGATTGTTGTCCTCGGTGCTCATTCTCAGCCCGGATTCGCCCGTGATGTACACATCCAAGTTGGCTTTCGTGCTAGTGGTATTGACCAGTACGGCCGCAGAGCCAGCGGCAAAACGAAGGGTAGCTTGCTGGCCGGGCTTGAGAGTAGCTTTGCCGACGAGGGCTCCGTTAGCAGGCCGCTCTTTTAACTCAACGGGCACCTTGCCCACGTTGCGCGCAGCTATCTTGAAAGCCCTGCGCTGCTCGCCGCCCAGCACAAACTGCTTGCCGGGCTCAATAAATAAGTTGGAGTGAACATTGCCCCAGCACGCGGTAGCTAGCAACAGCAAACCAGCAAATAAAGCCAACGGGGACTGACGGTGAAGGGCAACCAGCGCATGCATAAGCAAAGGAGTTAGGGGTAGTGAAACAATGCCCCAAAGGACCACCTCACTCCCACCCCAAGCGCCTCAGATTACTTTCCGGGACGTCCCAACTTATGAATTGAGGCCTGCCGCAACCTCACTTGGCGTTGCCCCACGCAGCTTTTTGAACACCCTGTTGAACGTGGATTTCGAGTTGAACCCCGATTCCAACGCCACTGCCAGCAACGTATAGTGCCGGAAACGCGGGTCGCGGAGGCGACGCTCAGCCTCGCGCACCCGGTACTCGTTCACGTAGTCGTTGAAGTTTTGCTGGAAACCCGTATTGATAACCCGCGACAATAGCGACGTGTTGGTGCCCAAGCGAGCGGCCAGTTCCGGCAACGTTAGTTCCGGCGCCAGGTAGGGCTGGTCGGTAGCCATAAGGTCAGTCAGGCGCGCCACCCAACGGGCTACTTCCGGGTCGGCGGCATCGGGCGCTGCCGATTCAGCAACCGCAACGGGCGGGGTGGATTCAATGGCTGCTCCGCCCAATGCTCCGGCGGCCGATACCGCATCGAAAGCAGTAGGCTGCCAAGTAGCAACCATACCAGGCGCTGCACGAATGGCGGGTTCTCTTTCCGTTGGGTGCTCGGGCACCGCTACAAACGGCGCATCAGGCTGTAACCCGTTGGCTATGGCAGGGGCAGGACTGAAATGCAGCGGCGCGGCCAGCCGGTCGTTGGTGAGCAGGCCGGCAATGCTAAGAAAGTAAATCAGGATGCCCGTGGCCAGGAATTCATACCATGCTTGGTAGTAGTTGAGCGACATCACACCCACGTTCACCACGGAGAACAGAAAAGTGATACTCACGCCCAAGAGCATAGCCACTAGCAGGTTGCGTAGCCACACAAACCGAATTTGCTCGGTATCCGAGAAATAATCGTTGATGTAGCGGCGGTATTGTCGGTACTCGCGCAGGGTCAGCCAGGCGTAGCACGCCACCGATACGTAGCCCAGTGCCTCCACCCCAAAGCCCACCCGCTCCTGCATGGCCGCTAGTTGGCCTTTCGTACCGAAGTGGTACGGAAACGGCACTCCGCGTACGCTATATTCCCACCCTACATCGATGCCAAATGCCAGTACCCGCCAACCTAAATACAGTAGCGCCGGCACAAAATGCAGCATCTGACGCCGCTCAAACCGAAAGTTTTGATTGGTAAGGCTGCGAAAATAGAAGTAAAGTGTCGGGCCTAGGGCCAGCCAATTCGCAAAAGGGAAGTAAAACATAAAGGTCGACAGCGCATTGTGCGCATCGTACCAGCCCCCAAACCCGAGCATCCACTGCGCCAATCGGATGGTGTGCAGCAGCAGCAGCAAAGCCAGCCACCCGTCGGAAGCTGTGCCATGCCGCCGCCCACGCGTCAGCAGCACCATGCTCACTACCACTCCTTGCAGAAAGAAAGGCAGCAACAAACTACTGTAGGCGCTGAAATAGAAGGTCATCCTTAGTGCATGATAATCAGACAACCTAAGTATACCATATCCCTACCAACTAAGCACCAAGCACGCGGCCCGAAGCACTAACTCACTCTAACTCCTGCCGCAGCGCGTACACCCTGCGCAGATTACGAATCAAGCGTCCCGACTCCTCGAAGTTCAGGGTTTGGGCGCCGTCAGAGGCAGCTTCTTCGGGTTTCTCGTGGGCTTCGTAGATGATGCCGTCGGCACCGGCCATCACGCCAGCCAGGGCCATAGTAGGTACGTACTCCCGGATGCCAATGCCGTGCGATGGATCCACGATGACGGGCAAGTGCGTTTTCTCTTTCAGAATGGGTACTGCGTTTAGGTCGAGGGTGTTGCGGCTGGCTGTTTCGAAGGTCCGAATACCCCGCTCGCACAAGATCAGCTTCTCGTTGCCACCCGAAAACACGTATTCCGCCGACGACAGCAATTCTTCCAGCGTACCCGAAATGCCGCGCTTAATCATCACCGGCTTATCAACACCGCCCAAGGCATCGAGCAGGTTGAAGTTCTGTGTATTGCGAGCACCCACCTGAAACACGTCCACATAGTCGTGCATCTCTTCTACCTGCGACACCTGCATCACCTCGGTAATGATTTTGATGCCGCGGGCCCGGGCCATCTGGTGGAACAGTTTCAACCCATCCATGCCCAACCCCCGAAATGAATACGGCGACGAACGTGGCTTAAATACGCCCCCACGCATAATGCGCACGTCGTTATCAATAAGGTGCTGCATCATTAGCTCCATTTGCAGCTCGCTCTCGATGCTGCACGGGCCGGCGGCCAGCGTCAAGCTGCCTTCCCCAATGCGCACCCCGTCGCCGAGGTCGAGCACCGTCGGGCGCACTCGCCACTTGCGGCTCACCAGCTTGTAGTCGTCGGACACCCGATGAATGTCGAGGATGCCCGGCAGTTGGCCGATGGTACGCAGGTCGAAGTCGGCCTTGCCAATGGCCACGAGGTAGTGCGCCCGCTGCGTGGTTACGTCCGTGGCCTTGTATTTAACAGCCTTGATGTGCGCCAGAATATCCGCCTTCGCGGCTTCGGTGATGTGGGGATCGAGCTGGATGATCATACTTTAGAAATCAAAAGGCACTAGGCCCAATTGGCCAATATTTTCCTGCATATGTGGTTTGTCATCCGTCATCTGTCATCCTGAGCTTGCGAAGAACCTTCTCACGCTAGCATGAGCCACTGTCTCGCGGGCTGTTTACGCGTGAGAAGGTCCTTCGCAAGCTCAGGATGACAGATGAAGAAGAGCTGATAGCTCACACTCGGCAGGAAAATAATTTAATTAAGAACTGACTGCACAAACCGCGTTGCGGCGGCGGGGGCATCATCGGTATTTTCCAACGCTTTGATGAAAGCTGAGCCGATGATAGCACCCTCGGCGTACTGGCAGGCATGCTGGAACGACGCTTTATCGGCAATGCCGAAACCAATGAGGCGCGGGTTGCGCAGCTGCATGTCCTCGATGCGCTGGAAATAAGCATCCTGCACGCCTTCGCCTTGCGTGTTGGCACCGCCCGTAGTACCTGGCCCCGAGACGAGGTACAGAAACGAATCCGTTAGCTCATCGATGCGGCGGATGCGGGAAGGAGCCGTTTGGGGCGTAATTAGGAACACCGGCTTCAGGTTGTGGCGCCGAAATATTTCCTGGTATTCATCCACATAATCGTCGAGTGGCAAGTCGGGCAGGATAACGCCATCGACGCCAGCAGCAGCAGCTTCGCGGCAGAAGTTTTCCACCCCAAATTGCATCACCGGGTTCAGATAGCCCATCAGCAAAATCGGCGTTTCGGGCACCTCCTTGCGGATGTCCTTGAGTTGCGTGAACAGCACCCGCATGTTCATGCCGTTTTGCAAGGCTACGGTGCTGCTCTGCTGAATCACGGGGCCGTCGGCGAGAGGATCGGAAAATGGCATTCCGATTTCGATGAGGTCGGCACCGGCAGTGGTCAGGGCCTTGAGCACCGGCACCGTGTCATGCAGGCGCGGATAGCCGGCGGTGAAATACACGTTGAGCAGCTTCTTGCCTTGCTTTTGGAAGACTTGTTGGATTCGGTTGTTCATTATCGGGTTTCCGCGGCAGGCACGGAGGATTGCACAAAGGGCACGGGGTTCTGCAACTTTCACAAAACCATCTGCGCCCCTGCGGGCTAATTCTTACTTAATAGTATCAGCGTACTTCATGTAGGTTTCCAGGTCCTTGTCGCCGCGGCCGGAAAGATTGATGACGACTACATCATCAGGCCCGGCGCCTAGCTGACCGAGAGCAGCCAGCGCATGGGCGGTTTCCAGCGCTGGAATAATGCCTTCCAAACGGCTACATTCCGCTACCGCCCGCAAAGCTGGTTCGTCTTCAATGGAAATGAACCGCGCGCGGCCTTCCGCTGCCAGATACGCGTGCAGCGGCCCAATACCCGGATAGTCTAGACCCGCCGACAGCGAATACGGCTCGGTAATTTGTCCATCTTCGTCTTGCATGAGCAGCGTGCGCGAGCCATGAATGATACCGGGCTTGCCCAACACCGACGTCGCGGCCGAGTGGCCGGAGGTAATGCCGTGTCCGGCCGCTTCCACCGCAATCAGCTGCACCGAAAGCTCATCGAGGAAGTGGTAGAACGCGCCGGCAGCATTGGAGCCGCCGCCCACGCAAGCCACTACGTACTGCGGCAGTTCCGAGCCCGTTTTCTCTAGCAACTGCTTGCGCATTTCCTCGCTGATAATGGCTTGCAAACGCGCTACCAAATCCGGATAAGGGTGCGGACCTACCACCGAACCAATGATATAGTGGGTGTCAACAGGATTGGAAATCCAGTCGCGGATGGCTTCGTTGGTGGCGTCCTTGAGGGTTTGGCTGCCGCTGGTAGCGGGGCGAACTTCGGCACCGAGCAGCCGCATCCGCTCCACGTTGGGGCGCTGCCGCTCCATATCCACTGAACCCATATACACGATGCACTCCATGCCCATCAGCGCGCACACCGTGGCCGTGGCTACGCCGTGTTGCCCGGCGCCGGTTTCGGCAATGATGCGGGTTTTGCCGAGGCGCTGCGCCAGCAGAATCTGCCCTACCGTGTTGTTGACCTTGTGGGCGCCCGTATGGCAAAGGTCTTCCCGCTTCAGAAAGATGCGCGTGTTATACTTCTTCGACAGCCGCTTGGCTTCGAACAGCGGCGTAGGCCGCCCCACAAAGTCGCGAAGGAGTTGCTGGTACTCGCGCTGAAACTCCGGGTCGGCAAGGATAGTGAGGTAGTTGTCGCGCAGCTCTTCCACGTTGGGATAGAGCATTTCGGGGATGAAGGCGCCCCCGAATTGGCCGTAGTAGCCGCGGGCAGTGGGTTCTTTATAGGTTGTAGGCGTCATGGCTCGTAGGGTTTCGGTGGGGATGATGCAGTTGCTTGCGGAGTGATTCGGGGCGTAGCGCAAAATTTGGCGGCTGTCCACTTCGGTCTATTACGGCAAATCCTGTTGGGTTCGTAGTTCAGTAAACATTTGCCGCAGCATTTCGGCGTCCTTCAGGCCCGGTTCAATTTCGAAGCGGCTATTCAGGTCCAGTGCAAACAAGCCCGGCAGGCGCAAGTTCCGTAGCGCGTCGGCTTGGGTTAAACTGAGGCCGCCAGCCAGGAAATAAGGCACCGGCAAGTTGTAAGCAGTCAGCAAGTTCCAGTCGAAGGCAGTGCCGTTGCCGCCCGGCTGGCTGCCTTTGGTGTCGAAAAGAAAGTAGTCGACGCTGCCTAAATAAGGATACAGTACGTCGAAGTCGAACTCCTCTCCTACCGAAAAGGCCTTGATAACCGGTATGCCGGCAGCTCGAATAGCCGCGCATTGCGCAGGCGTTTCGTGGCCGTGCAGCTGCACCAGATCCAGCCCTAGCTCCGCTACGCGCGCCAGCACGGCATCCTCGCTTTCATCTACGAACACCCCCACTTTGCGAATTCCGGTTGGCAGCGCTGCTAGCTCGGTTTCACTTAGCTGCGTGCCCACGTACCGGCTGGATTTCGGGTAGAAGATGAACCCCAAAAAATCCGGACGCAAGGCAGCAACAGCGGCCAGATTTTCTGGCTGCCTCATGCCGCAAACTTTCAAGTAAGGCGTTGTTGGGGTCATGGTTGGAAAGGAGTGCGACGGCACGAAGCAACTTTAGAGCAAGGTTACGGCTTCGGTGGCGCGGAGCTGCTGTACCAGAGCGGCGCAGGCTTTTTCGGGGCGGCCGTGGCGCATGAAGGTCTCGCCGATGAGGAAGCCCCGATACCCGACGGCGCGCAGGGCTTCGATGTCGGCCGCTGAGCTTAGCCCGCTTTCCGTCACTTTCACGTAGTCGTTGGGAATGCGTTGGGCCAGTTCGCCGGAGGTGTCGAGGCTGACGGAGAAGTCGTGGAGGTTGCGGTTGTTGACCCCCACCAAGCTCACGGCGTCGGGGTGCAAGGTTTTGTCGAGTTCTTCGGCATTATGGATTTCGAGCAGCACTTCCAGGCCGAGGCTCTTGGCGAAACGGCCTAGGCGCAGCACCTCCTCACCCGTCAGCACGGCTGCAATCAGCAGTACGGCATCGGCGCCAATGCTTTTCGCCTCCAGAATCTGGTACTCATCCACCACGAAATCCTTGCGCAGAATAGGGCAGAAATTGTAGCGCCGGGCAACAGTCAGGTCCTCGTTCTTGCCCCCGAAAAACTCGGCGTCCGTGAGTACCGACAGCGCCGAGGCACCGGCTTGCATGTAGCCCAACGTGGTCCGCTCCACTGGCGCGTGCGCATTGATTACGCCCTTGCTTGGCGACTTACGCTTGAACTCGGCGATGATGCCACTCAAGTCGTCGCGCAGCAGATAGTGCCGCAAGCTCAGTGGCTGCGAATCCATGTAGAGGCTCTTTTCCAGCAGTTTCACGGGCACCAGCGCTTGTCGGTCACTCACCTCTTGGCGCTTGTGGGTGATGATTTTATCGAGGATGGTCGGCATTTCAGTAGCGCTAGCTCTCAGCTTGCGGCGGTTTAGATGTAGCGCGAACTTGGTGGTGCTTCGCGCTTTGTTGAAGGGTAATCGTTGTTAGGTTAACCGTTAACTCTACGGCTGTCATTCCTATACAGGAGGAATCTGAATAAATAGGTTCAACCAAAATCACTTAGACTCCTCCTGCATAGGAATGACAAGACGCTGGGTCGGGTCATTATACAGCTACGGCTTTGCTGTGCGTGGCAGCTAGCAATTCCCGCAGCGCCGTCCGTGCCTGCCCTGAGTCCAATGACTCTTGCGCGGCGGCCAAGGCCTCAGCGAAACCGAAGCTAGGTTCCAGGCAGCGGATGGCTAGGGCGGCATTGGCCGTTACTACATCACGCTGAGCGCGGGTAGCGCGGCCTTCCAACACGTTCAAAAACAGCTGTGCCGACTCCGCGGCGTTGCGTCCCCCGGCTAGCTCGGCGGGCGTGGTGGCAGTCAAGCCAAAGTCGGCAGCCGATACTACTTGCTCGCCATCTACAGTAGCCAGCTTGGCCAAACTCGTCAACGACAGTTCATCGTAGCCATCGAGGGCATGCACAACAGTATAGCAGGTGGAAGTTTGCTGTAGCAAGTAATGATAAAGGCGCAACAGCTCCAGGCTAAAGGTACCCGCTACCTGGTAGCGCGGCCGGGCCGGATTTATGAGCGGTCCGAGAATATTGAAGAAGGTACGCACACCCAATTCCCGCCGCACTGGCCCTGCCAAGCGCATAGCCGGGTGAAACGAGGGCGCATGCAGGAAGCAAATATTGGCTTGCTCCAGTTGCCGCTTCAGCACGTCGTTGCTTACTGCAAAATCAACCCCAAGCTGCGCTAGCACATCCGACGAGCCACACACCGACGATACGCCGATGTTGCCGTGCTTGGTAACCTTGTAGCCCGCGCCCGCCACTACAAAGCAAGCCAGCGTACTGATGTTGAGCGTGTCTTTACCGTCGCCGCCGGTACCTACTATATCTACGGTGTCGTGGGTGCCTAGCTCCGGGTCGCGGCTGAGGCTGAGCAGCGCTTCGCGGAAGCCGGCTAGCTCGGGCACGGAAATGGGGCGCATCCGGTACACAGCCATGAAGGCCGCCATTTCCGCCGGATTGGCCTCGCCCTGCCCGATGTATAGCATGGCCTGCCGCGCCTCGGCGTGGGAAAGCAACTGCTGATCGAAAAGGATATTGAGAAGGTGTTTCATTCTGTAACGCCAAGCAGACGCTTGCCGAGTCGATAAACAATGAGACAAGTAACCTCAGCGGGCCGCACAAACGGTGAGCCGATGCTGGTGCTTGGCGTTAGGCCAACCAGTTGCGCAGCATCTGGTGACCGTGTTCCGTCAGAATGGATTCGGGGTGAAATTGCACGCCGCGCACGTCGTAGTCGCGGTGGCGGAAAGCCAGCACTTGGCCTTCCGCGTCGAGGGCGGTTACTTCCAGTTCGGTTGGCACCGACTCGGGGCGCACACTCCAAGAGTGGTAGCGCCCCACTTGAAACTGCGTGGGCAGACCGTCAAACAACTTGTCGTCGGCCGTCACCTCGGCCTTAGTGGCAATACCGTGCAGCACCTCGGGCATGTTGTATAGCTCGCCGCCGAAGCTCTCTGCCAAACCTTGATGCCCGAGGCACACGCCCAAAATTCGCTTGGTAGGCGCATAGCGACGGATAATTTCCGGCATCAGGCCCGCTTCGGAAGGCAAGCCAGGACCCGGCGACAGGAGCACGGCGTCGTATTCTTCTACATCGTCTACGGCCAACTTATCGTTGCGAATGACGGTAGTAGCCTCACCGTGGCCCAACTCCCGCAACACTTGCACGAGGTTGTAGGTGAAGGAGTCGTAGTTGTCGAGGACTAGGATTTTCATGTTGATAGGCGGGATTTAGAAGGGTGGGGAACTTAGGAACGTAGGGTCTATTATTTTGTCAAGAGGTTGCAGCTGGTGCTTGGTTCAGCTGGGCAGGTGCAGCTTCTTGGCTTTAAGAGGAAGGCTCTTCAGAGTTAATAACTTAAACAGCTTCGGCTTCTTTCAGGGCCTTGCGGAGCGCAGCCAATTTGTGGTGCACCTCGTTGAGTTCGGAGTTGATATCGGAAGCGGCCACCACGCCGGCCCCAGCTTGGAAGTACAGCTGACTCGCCGTGCTCAGGAAAGAGCGAATCATGATGGCGTGGTTGAAGTCGCCGTTGAAGCCGAGGTAGCCAATGGCGCCGCCGTAGTAACCGCGGGCGGTGGGTTCGAGGCCGTCGATGAGCTGCATGGCGCGGTGCTTGGGCGCGCCGGAAAGCGTGCCGGCCGGGAAGGTATCGGCTACCACTTGCAGCGGGCTAGCACCTGGGCTTAGCGTGGCGTTTACTTCGCTCACCAAGTGAATGACGTGCGAGTAGAACTGGATTTCGCGGAAGGTTTTCACCCGTACGTTGTCGCCGTGGCGGGCTAGGTCGTTGCGGGCCAGATCGACGAGCATGGTGTGTTCGGCGTTTTCCTTAGGGTCGTCGGCCAGCTTTTGGGCCAGGGCAGCATCCTCGGCATCGTGGCCGGTGCGGCGGAAGGTGCCGGCAATGGGAAACAGGCTGGCTTCGCGCCCTTTAATAAGGAGTTGGGTTTCCGGCGACGACCCAAAGATTTTGAAGTTGCCGTAGTCGAAGTAGAACAAGTACGGCGACGGGTTGATGGAGCGCAGCGCCCGGTACACGTTGAACTCGTCGCCGGTAAAGCTTTGCTGAAAGCGGCGCGAAAGCACAATCTGAAACACGTTGCCTTGGTGGCAGTGCTGACGGCCAGCAGCCAGCACCTTCAGGAATTCCTCGTCGGTCTGGTTGGTGCTCTCCTCTCCTACCGTCGAGAACTTGTAATCGGGCAAGGAAGGGTTGCGCACCAGATTGACGAGGTGCGTGAGGCCGTCGGGGTCGGTTTCCTCACCGGCCAGTGTGTGCTCGAACACGTACAGCTCGTTGCGGAAGTGGTTGACGGCAATAACGTACCGGTAAGTGCCGTACATAATGCTTGGAATCTGGCCGGCAGCCTGCTTGTCGGTGCGCAGGTTCAGATCCTCGAAGTATTGCACGCCCTCGTACCCGATGTACCCGAACAAGCCGCCCGTAATAAAGTCGTACTCAGTAGGCTCGGTTTGAAAGCAGCCAGCAAATTCCTGAAGGCGCGTAAGAGCCAGCCGGGGCTCGGCTAGAGTTTCGGTTTCAACGCTGTCGTCGGGAAAGGTCAGCTTCAATTCGTTGCCACTCAACTCGAAACGGGCCAGGGGGTCGAAGGCGAGGTAGCTGAAGGCGTTTTGCTGGCCGTGATAGTCGGAGCTTTCCAGCAGCAAGCAATTGGGGTACCGGTCGCGCAGACGCAGGTAGAGACCTACGGGCGTTACGGTGTCGGCTAGGACGCGGAGGTGGCGAGTGTGGAGCTGGAACTGTTTCATAAGGGGCGTTTCGAGAGAAGCTGAGCGCCGGGTAATAAAAAAGCCCGGCGGAGCGGCCGGGCTTTCTGTAGAGTCGTTGCGGAGAAGAGTTTCGATGTTCTTAACGCACGCACAGGAGGTCCCGTCCGGAATTTCCGAGAGGCCACCACCAAGCTTGCTGAGTCATTGAAACGGTCATTGCCAAAGGGAAGTAAGGGCGTTGAGTGGCACAAAGGTAAAGCAGGTTTTTTATCACACAAGCAAAATTTAAGTTTTGTGATGAAATAATGGCAAGAATAGATGCTAATAGTTACGATAGTGTTAAGAATTAGCCAGAAAAGGATCGATGAGCTAGTTTCTCTCGAACGAGAAAGGACTAAAGGTAGAAAGCAGGCCTAGCTCTATACTTCGCCTACTAATTTAGCAACAGCATCTGCATTCCTTGCTGGTGCTTGGTTGTTAGCCATAGCGTATACCTTCCTTTAGGCAGTTGGCGCACATCCACCTGCCTACCCAATTGCACTCGCTGCTGAAGCCTTGTATTGCCTTTACTATCCTTTATTTCCAACTTCGCTTGAACCTGCCCGTATCGCAAATGCACCACTAATTCAGTGCCGGCCGCACTTAGATAGGCACTGAATGGCAATGGATTCTCTTTCTCTTTACTGCGTACCGGCACTTTCAGCCACATATAAGCGGCCGGAAACTCTCTTCGCCAAAACCACTCAGAATGCTGCCCGTCTGGCCGGGGGTTGAAGCTTAGGTTGGTAGATGGCACACCACTGCGCGCCAGAGAATCGTGGATAGACCGCATCAAAGGCACCATATTCGACCCCTCGGTGGTGCCGCATAAGAAATAGAAGCGCGTATTCGGGTTAGCTGGGTGCTGGCGCACGTATTGCCTCAACGAGTCCTCGGCAAACCAGAATGCCGGCGAAAACACCGCCACTTTGCTGTACACATTCGGGTATTTCAAAGCGGCGTAGGTGGAAATTAGGCCACCCATGCTGCTGCCCGCAATACCTGTGAACTCGCGGCCCGTGAGCGTACGGTAGTGAGCATCGACGTAAGGCTTTAGGGTTTCAACCAGGAAATCAACGTATTGGTCGCCTTGCCCACCACCGTACTTCAGGTTGCGCCAAGGCGAAAGTTCGTTCATCCGGTCGCTGCCGCCGTGGTCGACGGCTACCACAATGGAGCCAACGGCATCGAGCCCCTGCTGTTGCAACTCGCTTAGAGTTTCATCGACGCTCCATTCGCCGGCGAAGCTGGTACAAGCATCAAACACGTTCTGGCCATCGTGCATATAGAGCACGGGGTAGCGTTTGGCGGAGTTGGTAGCGTAGTCGTTGGGCAGATAAATCCAGATGCGGCGGGTGCGCTTAAGCTGTGGCATTTCGAACGTGGCACTGATTATCTGCACGTTGGGCTGCAAGGCCGTACTTTGGCACGGTTTGCTGCTGCCCCCAAAATCCTTCCAGTTCAGCACTTGCAAATCCACCGTAGCAGGACCTTTATTGATGGTGTAGCGGCGGTTAGCCACGTCGTTGTTTTGCGTGTCGGTTTCCGAAGAAGTCCAGGCCCCACGGGTGACTTTGAATGCTACAGGCCCCGTTACGGCAGCCGGCAACGTGAGTTGGTAGGTGCCGTCGGGGTTGCGGGTGAAAGCGTGGGCAGCACTACTAGGGTTCCAGTTATTGAAAGAGCCCGCTAGGTAAAGCACGGCATTGGCGGGCGTGGTGGCCGGTATGCGGGTGAGGCGAAAAGTAGTTTGCGCCTGCACCACCCCCGACCACAGCAGCAAGCCAGCTAGAAAACAAACAATACGCATGGAAATTGAGCGAGGGAGTGGCATTGGAGCCATTAGTAGTTGGCAAGCCTACGATTTAGCAACAATAAATGCCATAAACTTGGTGGATCAGGCGTAGCCAGTGTACCTGCCGAGTTCCTTTAACCGACTTATGTTACAGAAAGAACGGCAACAAGTTAGGCCGGTCCTAAATGCCTTTAAACAACTTTAGCTTCCGTAACTAAGCTAATCATAGTGGCCTATCCACACGCAAACGATTGTGCAACCCGATAAACCTATCTACTTTTCAGTCTGCTTAACCATGACATGAGCCAACTTTACTTTGCTTCCTTCCTTATGCCGTACCGATTGCTAGTCTTGCTTTTTACTATTTGGAACGCTCTTTCGGTGCTGCCATCGGCGGCGCAAAAAGGACCACCACAACCGGAAGGTGACGTGTTTGTGGACAAGCAAGGCGTGCTGCGCTGGCAGAAGGGCAAGAAAGAAGTAGCGTTGTTTGGCGTGAATTACACTACGCCCTTTGCCCACGCCTACCGGGCACATCAGAAACTAGGCGTATCGCACGAGCAGGCCATTGTGCAGGATGTATACCACTTGTCGAGGCTCGGGGTTGATGCGTTTCGGGTGCACGTGTGGGATGTGGAAATTACGGATACGCTCGGTAATCTGCAGGACAACGAGCATTTGAAGCTGCTCGACTTTTTGGTGGCGCAGCTCAAGCAGCGCGGCATCAAAATTATTCTGACCCCTATTGCCTACTGGAACAACGGCTACCCTGAGCGAGACACAGGCACTGGCTTCTCCAGTATTTTTTCGAAAACGCAGGCCTACACCAATCCGCGCGCTATTCTGGCGCAGGAGAAGTACCTGACGCAGTTTCTCAACCACCGCAACCCCTACACCAAACAACTCAATCGGGACGAGCCGGACATCATTGCCTACGAGGTGTGCAATGAGCCCCGCTACCGCAAGCCCGAGGCCGAAGTCACGGCTTTCGCCAACCGCATGACTCAGGCCATCCGGGCTACGGGCTGCCGCAAACCGGTGTTCTATAACGTTTCAGAAAATCCGGATGTGTACGAGGCCATCCTGAACGCGAAGGTCGATGGGCTGACATTTCAGTGGTACCCGCAGGGTTTGGTGAGCGGCCATGCCCTGCGCGGCAACTTCCTGCCCTACGTCGACCAGTACCCGATTCCTTTTCGGACGGATAAGCGCTTCACCAGCAAGGCCCGGATGATTTATGAGTTTGAGTCGGCCGATATTATTCAGCCGGTGATGTACCCGTTTATGGCGCGCAGCTTCCGGGAGGCGGGTTTTCAGTGGGCCACGCAGTTTGCCTACGACCCCATGGCCATGGCTTTCGCCAATACCGAGTACCAGACGCACTACCTGAATCTGGCGTACACGCCGGCCAAGGCGTTGAGCTTGCTCATTGCCTCCAAGGTATTCCACCGCATTGGCCGCGGGCAGACGTTCGGGCGCTATCCGCAGGATTCCGTGTTCGACGCCTTTCGGGTGAGTTATCGGCAAGGCCTCAGTGAGATGAACACGCCGGAAGAATTCTACTACACCTCTTCCACCACCACGCAGCCCAAACGCGCAGCTAGCTTACAGCACCTAGCGGGCGTGGGCTCTTCGCCAGTGGTGCGCTACGGCGGCACCGGCGCGTATTTCCTCGACCGACTGGCCCCAGGCGTGTGGCGCCTGGAGGTGATGCCCGATGCCGTACCTATTCGGGACCCTTTCGAAAAAGCATCTTTGAGCAAGGCTGTAACGCAGATTCTGTGGAACGAACAGCCTTTGCAGATTACCCTAACCGAGTTGGGTGGCAGCTTCAGTTTGCGCGCCGTCAACGACGGCAACACCACGCAGGCTCAAGCCACCAACGGCAGCGTCACGGTACGCCCCGGCGTGTACGTGGTGGCAGCAGCCGGCAAGTCGAGCACGCAGTTTACTTCGCAGTCTACCTTCAACTACATCAAACTAGGCGAGTACGCCGCCCCGGCACCTACCAAGTTGGGGCCGCAAGTGCAACACACGCCACCCGCGCAGGTTTCGGCCGGGCAGCCGGTGCGCATCACGGCCCGCCTTACCGGCGCTACGCCCCAAGACAGCGTATTTCTGGTAGCCCAGCACTACTACGGCCGCACCCAAACGCTACTCATGACCACGACGAGCTATGCCACCGTGGAAGCCACCGTGCCCGCCAACCTGGCCTATCCGGGTTTGTTGCGTTACTGGATAGTGCTTCGCCAAAAAGAGCAGACGCTGACTTTTCCGGGTGGTTTCGAGGGTCAGCCCCGGGATTGGGACTACTATCATACTGAGCACTGGGAGACACCGATAGTGGCAGCACCCGCTACTCCCCTGCCGCTCTTTCAAGCCGGCCACGACCAAGAGCAAGTAGAAGCCCGCGGCATCGCCAGCACCGCCTGGATTGACTACGTAACTTCGCCCACCGGCCCGCTGGCGCTGCGCCTAGTGCAAGGAGCCCTACGGCCCAACCAGCCGCAGCCAACTGCAACAGCGGGTCCGGCGGCGGCGCTACGGACTTTTTTCGGCCATAAGTTAGCAGGCCGGGCTACTGAGTTAGCGAGCTTTAAAGAAGTAATTGTGAGGGGCCGCGCCAGTATGCCGGCCACTACCGTGAAAGTGGTGCTCACCACAAAGGATGCCACGGCGTATTCCGCCACCGTTCAGCTAGGCCCCGAAATGCAGGAACTACGGATTCCGCTTTCTGCTTTCCGCCCCGACGCCCTGTTGCTCGTGCCACGCCCTTACCCCGGTTTCCTCCCCTTGACCTACCAGCCTGCCCGCCAACCAGCCCTGCAACTAGCTGAAATGGAGGTATTACAAGTGCTATTCGATGCGCCCGCCCCAGCCACCGGCTCGCGCCACCTCGACCTCGAATCCGTTTCTCTGCAATAAATCTGTATGTCCGACTTTCCGCTGCTTTCAAACGTTTTTGCCCGTATTGGGGGCGGCTTGCTGCTGCTGGGGGCTCTGAGCGAGTGCACCAAACAATCATCCAGTATAACCCCAACCGTTGATTTCAACCAGGGCTGGCAGTTCGTGAAGGATGTGGATACGGCAGTTACAGCCCCACTCTTCACCAAAACGACCGACAGTACCACCCAGTGGGCGACGGTGTCGTTGCCCCACACGGCCCAATTAGAGCCCGTTGTGACCGATAAGAAGCAGTGGCAGGGCATCTGCTTTTACCGCAAGTTTTTCCAGGTACCCGTCGCCGATTCCAGTAAGCAGGTAGCCATTCACTTTGGGGCGGCCATGCACACGGCCGATGTGTATTTGAACGGCAAGCGGCTCGAACGGCACGTGGGCGGCTATTTGCCCTTCACCGTGGATGTGTCGCGCTACTTGAAATTCGGGCAGGAAAACTGCCTGCTCGTAAAGCTCAACAACCAGGACAATCCGGCCGTACCACCCGGCAAACCGCTCAAGGATCTGGATTTCAACTTCTACAGCGGCCTCTACCGCTCGCTAGAACTGTTAGTACAAGACAAAGTCCACATTTCCGACCCCGTAGAAGCGGGCCAGACGGCGGGCGGCGGGTTGTTGGTGCACTACGAAAACGTAACCCCGCAGTCGGCCACGCTACGGCTGCAAACCGAAGTGCAGAACCAAGCAACTCAGGATCAAAGCGTGCAGGTACGTGCTACGCTACTCGATGAGACAGGCCAGGAAGTCAGCCGGATTCAGAACGAAGCCGCTGGCATAGCCCCCGGCGCTTTCGAGCGGGTAGACCAGCAACTTTCCATTGCCAATCCGCGGCTCTGGTCGCCGGAGCAGCCTTATCTGTATCGGCTGGTGGTGGAACTGCTGCGTGAGGGCGAAGTTATCAACCGGCAAGAGCTGCAAACTGGCATCCGCACTATTCGCTTTGCCAAGGACGGCTTCTACCTCAACAACCAGAAGCTCCGGCTGCGGGGCACCAACCGCCACCAGGAGTATCCTTATCTGGGCTACGCCCTATCCGACAACGCGCAGTACCGCGACGCTTGGCAGATCAAGGAAGCGGGCTTCAACTTTGTGCGTTGCTCCCACTACCCACCTTCCCCAGCCTTTCTGCAAGCCTGCGACGAGCTAGGTATCATGGTCATGAATTCCATTCCGGGCTGGCAGTTCTTCGGGGGCGCTGAGTTTCAGAAAAACAGCCTGCAAAACGTGCGCGACATGGTGCGCCGCGACCGAAACCACCCGAGCATCGTCCTCTGGGAATCGTCGCTGAACGAGACGGGCATGAGCAAGCCATACATGGAGCAAACCCACCAGGCGGTGCATCAGGAACTCCCCTGGAAGGAAGGCGTGTACACCTGCGGTTGGATGGACTACGCCTACGACGTATTTATTCCGGCCCGCCAGCACAGCAAAGCCCCCGACTACTGGAGCAAGTACGCCGGCAAAAAGCCACTGCTGCTATGCGAGTACGGCGACTGGGAGTATTATGCCCAAAATGCCGGCTTCAACCAAACCGCCTACGCTGGCCTGAAAGAGTCGGAGCGAACTTCGCGCCAGTTGCGTGGCCAGGGCGAGCGGGCCTTGGCGCAGCAAGCCCTCAACTTCCAGGAAGCCCACAACGACAACTTTCGCAGCCCAATTGTAGGCAACGCCAATTGGCTGATGTTCGACTACAAGCGCGGCTACGCCCCGGATATCGAGTCCTCAGGAGTCGGCGACATTTTCCGCTTGCCCAAATTCGCATTTTACTTCTACCAAAGCCAGTACGGCCCGCTAACAACCCGCCACGGTTTCGGCAAGCCCATGGTTTATATTGCCAACTACTGGCAACCTACCTCTGCCAAGCAAGTGGTGGTGTACAGCAACTGCGCCGAAGTGGAATTGCAACTCAATGGCACAACCATAGCCCGGCAACGGCCCGACGCCACCACCTTCTCCAACCGGCTGGCCCATCCGCCCTTCACGTTCACGCTGCCCGCCTACACCCCTGGCACGCTACGAGCCATTGGATACCGCAACGGTAAGGCCGCCGCCCAAACGGAACGGCGCACTCCCGGCGCGCCGCAACGTCTTCAGCTAAGCTATGCCCGCCACGGCAAAGACATAGCCGCCGGACAGAATGACGCTGTGTTTGTGTATGCATCGGTAGTTGATGCCAACGGCACCGTAGTACCCGACGCCACTACCTCTATCAGCTTCCAGGCGCAGGGCGCCGAGCTTGTCGGTGACAACCCCGTGAAAGCGGAAGCTGGCATTGCCACTATTCTGCTGCGCGCCGGTACTAAGCCAGCAATCATTCAAGTAACGGCTGCGGCGACCAACTTAACCAGTAACGCATTGACCATCAATAGCAAGTAATCCCCAGAGGAACTGTCCCGCACCGACAGCTACATCGGGCAGAGCAGTAAAGCGGGCGCCAGGCTACAACTACTGCCCGCTCTGGACCTGCCAGGTAGCAAGTTCGCTTACCCGAACACGGCCACCCTCGCAGCTAACAAAACGAATGCTGGTTGGGAAAGTAAAATTCCGCTTTAAGTCCTGTCACTCCCGTCATAGTCGGTAGTCGTCTCGTTATGTTTGCGGCCTATACTCATGGGAATGGTGTATCCAGTACTCAGCGGGTAGAGTAATGGTTATTGGACGTATATAACGCCACAGGCCAACTCGTTCGTTTTGGTACGAACGAGCTGTCAGCTGGCAATCAAAACACGAGCTCCGTGATCTGGCAGCCGCTGCCTACCTAGTTAAGCTTTCAAGTTGGCGACGAGGGTACTGGCCGCAAGGTGATTCTGGAATAGCGTCTGATCAGCATCAACTTGCGCAATTATCCTGACCACCCACAAACATTAGATTATCTGAATGTAGCAAGACAACATAGGTGCACAAGTATATTAACCTCGCCTAATTACTAGTTGAGTAAGGTTCACTGAAAATAATAATTGCATTTTTCCCATGGCATAAAGATTAACAGCGTTCTTCTTACTGCTAATCAGGTAGCCAGCTAACCCATTGTTTGGGTTAGCAACGAAGCTGAAAGCTGGACTTTGACGAACACTATATAATATTATATGGTAGGCAAGTGATACCATTCGATCAGTATACTGCCCATTCGCAGAGGTGCGAAGTAAAGAATCAGAAGTAAAAACCGTGCAGATAATCTAGTACTACTGGAGTGCTTATCTGCATTTAATTAGCCCTTTGACGCCGTAGAAGATAACTTTTTCAGTGAACGGGTATTCATTTCCGGATAGACAAGCATCTATTCTACGCTTTTTCATGCAGAGGAGGCCATGAATTATAGGGCACGCTAAAAATTCAGGTTATGCCCTATTATCTGGAATTATTACCCTTACGCATGGTTTTGAACATAAGCGGGGCGCGCCATGAAGCAACTATCATCCGAAGGAAAGGTTCCGAATAGGATGGATGCAAATTAATCAAGGCTAATTCAAAGAGCACAGCTGTTGGGGTGAGCGAAATTTCGCAAGACAAATTAAATTATTGCTATTCTTAGGGAGCCTCCGCAAACGTTTCCGATGTCGGTGGCAAACATTTAACTTGCGCACTAATTGAAAGAGTCGCCGACATCAAATGTCTTTGGCAAGGGCTTGCATTGTGGCTTACCGACTACGTTCCAGCTTTTGCTTTCACGTTGAGAGGCACCCTAAATTCCCACTCCGGCCAAGCCGGGAAAATCCATTTCAACACCCAAATTATTTCCCAATGAAACACCCCTACCTGGCAAAACTCTTGTTTTTGCTACTGTTTGTGTGCGCTGGTTTTACTAGCGCATTCGCCCAGACTGGTTCAGTGAGTGGCCGTGTCGTAGACGAGAAAGATGAAGGCCTACCAGGCGTAACAGCCCTTGTAGACGGAACTACACTCGGCAACTCCACTAATGCAGATGGAACGTTCTCTATTCAGAACATCCCGGCGGGTCCTCACACTCTGGTCGTCTCCTACGTAGGCTTCACGTCGTTGCGTCAGTCCTTTACTAGCACAGCCGGTCAGAACACGGCCGTAGGCAACCTAACCCTCGCCGAAAATACGACGCTGCTCAACGAGGCAGTGGTAGTAGGCTATGGTACGCAGCGTCGGCAAGACTTAACGGGTGCAGTCGAGCAAATAAGTGAGAAACAGTTCGTGAAAGGGCAGGTTACCAACCCTGAGCAGTTGGTGCAGGGCAAAGTGGCCGGTGTCCAAATCACCACTGGTGGTGGAGCGCCTGGCGCCGCCAGCCAGATTCTGATTCGGGGTGGCTCGTCGCTGTCGGCCTCTAACTCGCCCTTGATTGTTATCGACGGCGTGCCGGTAGATAACTCGGGCATTGCCGGCGCATCTAACCCACTGTCGCTGATCAACCCCAATGATATTGAGAGCATTACGGTTTTGAAAGATGCTTCTTCGACTGCTATTTATGGGGTACGCGCTTCCAACGGCGTTATTCTAGTAACCACCAAGCGCGGTGTACAGGGTGAAAAGTTTCATGTGAGCCTATCAACGCAACAGTCGGTGGCCACTGTGGCTAAATATGCAGACGTACTGTCGGCCGACGAATTCCGGACGTTGACCAACACCCGTGGTTCAGCCAGCCAGATAGCTACCCTCGGTGCAGCCAATACCGACTGGCAGCGCGAGATCTACCGCCAGGCCTACACCGCCGACAACAACGTAAGCGTGAGCGGTTCGGCCGGCCCGGTGCCTTACCGGGTGTCGGGCGGCTTTTTGTCGCAGCAAGGGTTGCTGAAAGAAAACGACCTGAAACGCTTTAGCGGCGCCGTCAGCTTGACGCCTGTGTTGCTTGACGGCAACCTACGCGTGACGCTGAACGCCAAAGGCTCGTGGATCGACAATAACTTCTCTAATCAGGCCGCCGTAGGCGCGGCTGTTAGCTTCGACCCTACGCAGCCGGTAACTTCCACAGATGAGCGGTATGCCCCGTTTGGTGGCTACTTCGAGTTTTTGGACCCGAGCGGGGCTAGTGCACCCAACCCGTTAGCTACCCGTAACCCCGTAGGGTTAATTAATCAGCGCCGCGACCGTAGTACGGTAAAGCGCAGCATTGGCAACATTCAGCTGGATTACCGCCTGCCGTTCGTGACCGGGTTGAGCGCCAATATCAACCTGGGCTACGACATTCAGCGCGGCAACGGCACTGTTTTCGTGCCCGCTACCGCCTCCTCCGACTTCAACCGGCGCGGCATCAATAACAACTACAAGCAAGACCTCAATAATACGCTGCTCGAAACCTACGCCAAGTACGAGCGCACGATTGGACCAGGCCGCACCGAGTTGCTGCTGGGCTACTCCTACCAGAAGTTCGAAAACCGCAGCTACGTGTTCGATGATTTCCGCGCTGATAGATCCATCTTCACGCCGGTGTCCTTGAGCTACACGGGCCAAGATACCTACCTGAATACCAATATACTGGTAGGCTTCTTCGGGCGCCTCAACTACAATATTGCCGATAAGTACCTGTTTACCGGCACGTTCCGGGCTGATGGTACGTCGCGCTTCAATCCTAACCATTTCGGTTACTTCCCTTCCGGCGCTTTTGCTTGGCGCATCAAGGGCGAAGACTTCCTGAAAGACTCGGAGGGCATTTCTGAATTGAAGCTGCGTCTGGGTTACGGTAAAACTGGTCAGCAGGACCTGGGCGGCAATTTTTATCCGTTTTTGGCTAACCTCACGCTCAGTAATTTAGCAGCAAGCTACCAATTGGGCAACGACACCATTCGCACGCTGCGCCCAGACCAGTATAACCCGAACATCACTTGGGAAACTACTACTACCTACAACGCCGGTCTGGATTACGGTTTCTTCGGGGGCCGCTTCTATGGTTCGATTGATTTCTATAAGCGCGACACCAAGGACCTGCTTAACTTTATTAATGTAAGCGCCTTAGAAGGACTTTCCAACGGCGGCACGTTCAACGTAGGTTCGCTCACCAACAAGGGGGTGGAGTTAATTGCCAACTTAGATGTTGTAAAAGGAGAAAAACTCAACATAACGGTGAACACCAACGCTACCTACAACCGCAACCGGCTCACTAAGCTCACCGGTGCCGACTCGCCGAACGACATAGGGCAGCTAACCGGTGCCATTGGCGGGGGTGTAGGCAATACGATTCAGGTGAATACGGTGGGTTACTCGGCCCAGTCTTTCTACGTCAACCAGCAAGTGTACGGCGCAAACGGCCAACCGCTGGAGGGCGTGTACGTGGACCGCGACGGTAGCGGCACGATCACCAGCTCGGACCGCTACCGCTACAAGTCGGCTCGTCCTGACGTTATTCTGGGTGGGGGCGCTAACATCACGTATGGTCAGGCCAATCTGGCATTCACTCTGCGCTCTAATCTAGGCAACTACGTATACAATAACCGTCGCGCCGACGCCTTTTACGATTTGAGCACGAGTGGCTTCGTAGTGAATCGCAATCGGGAAGTGCTGAACTCGGGCTTCACCTCGGCTCAGTATTTCTCGGATTACTTTATTGAAAACGGTTCGTTTCTGCGTATGGAAAACATAACGCTGGGCTACAATTTCGGCGAATTAGTGCGCAAAGGCACCACGCTGGGATTGTCGTTTGCCGTGCAGAACGTGTTCCTGGTTACTAACTATAAAGGCATCGATCCGGAGGTTGTTAGCATACCTGCCTCCACGCCTACCAATCCTAATCCGCTTCCTACCGTCGGCGTCGACAATACGATTTACCCTCGGCCTCGTACGTTTACTATCGGCCTCAATCTTGGCATCTAAATTTTCCCACCTCTCGCATCATGAAATACTTTAAATTCACTCGTGCGCTAGGTATACTGGCGCTGGCTACTGGCTTATCGGCCCTGGCCACATCGTGCGTCGATGACCTCGACCAAGTTCCTGACTACTCGGCCAATGCCGAAGTAGTGTACAGCGACCCGGCCCAGATCCAGCAGGTGCTGGCCCGCCTCTACGCCACTTTCGCCGTGAGCGGGCAGACTGGCCCAGCTGGTGCCCCCGACATCACCGGCATCGACGAAGGCTTCTCTAACTACCTACGTCAGTACTGGCAACTGCAGGAACTCACTACTGATGAGGCCATACTAGGATGGAACGATGGCAATCTAGTTTCTATCAATACCGTGCAATGGAACGCCGACAACGAGTTTGTGCGGGCCACTTACGACCGAATTTACTACGAAATTGGGCTTTGCAACGAGTTCATCCGGCAAACCTCTGATGCCCGGCTTTCCGACCGGGGCATTAGCGGCGATGAAGCTAGCGCCGTGCGTACCTACCGGGCCGAGGCGCGCTTGCTGCGGGCGCTCTGCTACTGGCACGTCGTTGACCTATTCGGAGGCGGCCCTTTCGCCACCGAAGAAGCTTCCATTGGCACCAAACCGTCTTACGCCAGCCGGGCCGATCTGTTTGCCTATGTAGAGTCGGAATTGAAAGACTTAGACATCGGCGGCTTGTTGCTGGCACCGCGGGCTGTTTATGGCCGTGCCGACCAAGGTATGTGCTGGACTTTGCTTACCAAGCTTTACTTGAACGCGCAGGTATACACGGGCACCGCCCGCTACACTGATGCCGTGACCTATGCCAACAAGGTGCTAAGCGCGGGCTACACCCTAAGCCCTAGCTACGCTAACTTGTTTTTGGCTGACAACGGCCAAACGGCAGCTCGCAACGAGCTTATCTTCTCGGTGAACTTCGATGGTGTCCGCACCAAGACTTATGGGGGTATGACCTACTTGGTTCGTGCTCCTGTCGGTCGGGCGGTTTCGGCAACTAGCGCTGGTGTTAATGGGGGCTGGTTTGGGCTGCGCGCCAAGCAGAACCTAACAGGCTTGCTTGCCACATCAAGCACTAACGATGCTCGCCGGGCGATGGTTGTTACCCGAGCTCAGAACCCGAATGTGGATACGATCGACCAGTTCACCAGTGGGGCGCTAATTGCTAAATATCGGAATGTGACTTCAACTGGTGCACCTGGTTCTGACCCAGCCCGCGATTTCCCCGATACCGACTTCCCAATGTTCCGCTTGGCTGATGTGAAGCTAATGTATGCCGAAGCTTTGCTGCGAGGTGGCACGGGCGGCACGGCTGGTACGGCGCTCAGCCAGGTGAACGACTTGCGTACTCGTGCTAACGCCTCAGCGGCCACTGCTGTGAACGTGAACGATATTCTCGACGAGCGGGCTCGTGAATTGTTCTGGGAAGGCCACCGCCGCACTGATCTGATTCGCTTCGGGCGGTATGCCACTGGCTATAACTGGCCCTTCAAAGGCGGTGTTCGGGCTGGCCGTGATGTAGAAGCCACTCGCGTGCTGTTCCCTATTCCTAATACCGACATTGTGGCGAACCCCAACCTAGCGGGCCGTCAGAATCCGGGTTACTAAACTATACATCTGTCTTCCTGGACTTTACGTTTCTTGCTGTATTTCAAGAGCTAAAGTCCAGGAAGCAGTTTACTTCCTCCCCATTCCCTACGCATTACCTCGATTTTCATGAAAAATTGGCTTTTTCAAGCGGCGAGCCTACTTGCCGTAACAGCCATGACGCTTACATCTTGTGAGAAAGATGAAGTGCGGGCCACGCTTACTCCTACTACTGCAACCACGCTCTCAGCATCTGCTGCGAACGTCGTGTTGCAGCAAACCAACAGCGAACAAACCGCCGTTACGTTTTCCTGGACGCCGGTTACTTATGCTTGGAGCAACAACGAGCAAACGGCAGTTACCCCCGTTGTTACCTACGCTCTGGAAATCGATAAGCAGGGCAATAATTTTGCAAAACCTGCCGTCATCGATATGGGTACTGGCACTAGCTCTACGAAGGCAGTGCTGGTTAAAGATCTCAACAGCAGTTTGAACAGCTTAGGGTTAGCTCCGGGTGTTGCCACTCCGTTGGAGGCTCGTCTGAAGTCGTATGTGGCCGCTAACTCATCTCAGTACTCCCCTACAATTGCATTGACGGCTACTTCCTACAAAATGTGTGTAGCACCTAACACCAATCGATGGTCTATTATCGGGCCAGCGGGTGTTGACTGGAGCACCGACGTTGCGCTAGCCTACGACTGCGACACGAGAACGTACCGGACAACGCGCAGCTTGAATGCCGGCGAATTTAAGTTCCGCCTCAACAGTGACTGGGCTACCAACTACGGCTCCACTGCCACCAGAAGCAGTGCCGGTACCGCCCCGCTCGATACGAGTCCGAATAACAACATCACGGTACCTACAGCCGGCACTTACACAATTATTCTCGATCTTAACGCTATGACATATACGCTGACCCGATAATTGATATCGGAGTTTCGCTTAGTCCAAAGGCTGCTGTTACCCAGCAGCCTTTTTTATGGAGTTACAATTGGAAATCCTTCAACTAAAGGATACGCATCTTAATAATTCGTGCTTAACAGAAAGTTTTTGTTTGCTTTGCCTCCTATTGCTTGTCTTCTCACTCTGCTCCAACTTTTACCTCTCCTATGATTCTTATTGCCGACGGCGGCTCGACCAAGAGCAACTGGTGCCAGCTTGATGGTGCTGGAAACCGCGTGTTTTTTAACACCGAAGGGTATAATCCTGACTTCATGAGCACCGAGGCCATTGCGGCCTCTCTCGAAAAGAGCCTGCCCAGTACGCTGCCCCGCCAGGAAATAACCGAAGTGTACTACTACGGGGCCGGCGTATCAAACGCGGAAAAGGCCGAGCGAGTGGCCGCCGCCATGCGCCAAATTTTTCCGAACACTAAGGCCAAAGTTGCCGAGGATTTGCTGGCGGCGGCCCACGCCCTGCTCGGCGACGAGCCAGGTTTTGCGGCTATCCTCGGCACCGGCACCAACTCCTGCCTCTACGACGGCGAGAAAATCATTTATAACGTGGATTCGCTCGGCTACTTCTTAGGCGACGAGGGCAGCGGCTCATTCATCGGCAAGCGTTTGCTCCGCGACTATCTGCGCGGTTTGCTGCCCGACGGATTACAGGAAATCTTTCAGCAAGAGTTCAAGCTCACCCGCGAAGTAGTTCTGGACCTTCTCTACAACAAGCCGCTCCCCAACCGCTTTCTGGCCAGCTTCGGCAAGTTCACCTACGACCACAACAACATCAGCTACTGCCGCGAAATAGTGTTGCAGGGTTTCGAGACTTTCTTCGAAAACATTGTGGTGCATTACCCTAATTACCAACAGTATACCTTCAATTGCATAGGTTCGGTGGCTTATAATTTCCGTGATGCACTAGCGCAGGCAGCCCGCAAAAACGGAATGGAAGTCGGCAAGATAATCCGTTCCCCTATTGATGACCTGGTATCCTACCACGAAAGCAAACTTGCTTAAAACGCCGCTGTAAGCAGTTGCTTGCTAAGCACAAAAAGAGGCGCTTCCTTCATGAAGGAAGCGCCTCTTTTTGTGCCTGTAAATTGTAGAAATATCTAAGAAACTGCTTAAGGCAAAGGGTAGAGACGCTAGTAGGCGTCTCTACTGCTAGCAGCCAAAAAATCAACTTAAACAGCTTCTAAGCTTAAAGCTATTGAGGCTTCTAATGCTGTACCACCAACCGAGTGGTTTGCGTGAGTTGGCCGGTGCTAAGCCGTACGAGATACACGCCGTTGGCAAGGTCCCGAACCGGTAAGCTCAGTTCATGCGGCCCTGATGCTTGACGAGCATCTAACTCAATGGTGTGCAGGGTGCTGCCTAGCAGATTGTGGACCGTAACGGTGACAGCAGCCGGAGCAGTTAGCTCGTAGCGGAGCAAAGCGCTGCCGCTGGTCGGGTTGGGCGCGGCTGTCAGACGCAACGCATTGGTGGCGCGGGCTTTGGTAGCCAGCACCGTGTTTTTCTTGATAAGCCGAGACGTGTACACGGCGTACTGACCGGGCTGAAGTGTGATATTGGCTGCGGTAGTAGCTACCGTGATACTGTCGCCGGTAAGGTAGTTGTACCATTTGCCGGTACGCTGGAACTCCGGGTTGATGGGCTGGGCTACCACGTCGAAGTTGCCTATCACAGTTACGCTCAGACTGGGGTCAGTGAGGTGCAAGGACTTGGTGACACCGCTTACTTGCTGCGTGAAGGTGCCGGTTTCAAACGCGGGCTCCACTTTGCGTAAAGCAATCAGTTCACGGAACACGTTGTAGAGTTTGCGCCGGTCAGCTTCCTGATAGTAGTTCCAGCGGATAGGTTTAGGGCCGGTGCGGCCGTTGAAGTCGATGTTCACGTCGTAGCCTACTTCTCCAAACTGCCACACCATTTTGGGTCCTGGTACGGTGAGGAAAAAGGCAGCGGCAGCTTCCTGGCGAGCCAAAGCCGTGGCCAGATTGCGCACATCATAAGTCGGGGCACTGGTTTGGCTGCCGAAGGTGATGTTCTTGAACATCATCCGCTCCTCGTCGTGGCTTTCCATGTAAGTCACCAAGTGTGGGTAGAGCCAGTTGCGGTTGCCGAAATAACCGGCGCTGAAATCCGATTTTTCTCGTGGGTCCGTGTTGCTAATAGGGCCAAAATAACCCATAGAGGACTCATTATAAGAGCCATTCAAGTTACCCCACAGCATCAGGCCGGCATCGGCTAGTACCTTCTCTTCGCTGTTGTCGGCGAAGTGCTCCAGAATTGGGTACACAGTCGGGTCGATGGAAGTCAGGAAATTGTGGTAGTCCAGCCAGGTGTTGATGCGCGACTGGTCGTAGTTGCCCCACTGGCTTACGTTGGAACCAGAATTAACTTGGGTGAAGCCTTTGCTTAGGTCGAAGCGGTACCCATCGACGTGGTACTCCTGGAGCCAGAATTCCATCACGCGCTTGCTGAAATACTTGGTGAAGGCGCTTTCGTGGTTGAAATCGTAGCACACGTTGAAGGGGTGCGTGGCGGTACGGTTGAACCAGGGAGAGTTGGTGGCGGGGTTGCCGCCATCAAAGTACAGCTGCACCATGGGGCTTTGGCCGCAGCTGTGGTTGAGTACCATATCGAGCACCACAGCTATGCCGCGGCGGTGGGCTTCGTCGATGAAGTTCTTAAGCGCGTTTTTCGTGCCGTAGTATTTATCGGGCGCAAAGTAAAACGAGGGATTGTAGCCCCAGGAATCATTGCCTTCAAATTCGTTGACCGGCATCAGCTCGATGCAGTTGATGCCCAGCCGTTGGAGGTAACCGAGCGTATCGCGCAGGGTCTGGTAGTCGTGGCGGGCTACAAAGTCGCGCAGGTGCAGTTCGTACACCACCAAGTCAGTGCGCTTAGGCTTCTGAAAGTTGTTTACCTGCCACTGGTACGGCGTCTGGTTGGTTTGCAGCACCGAGACAATACCGGTGGTCTGGCCAACCGGGTAAGGCTTCAGGTTCGGGTACGTGACGGCCGGAATGAATTGGTCGTTGCCGGGGTCCAGCACTTTCTCACAATACGGGTCGGCTACGCGCAATGCCCCATCTACTTCGTATTGATACGCGTATTCCTGGCCGGGCGTAAGGCCATTTAGTTGCACCCACCACCGGGCATTGGCTGCGTCGGTGTCGGGGGTGCGGTTCATGAAGCCACTGTTGGCGTACTGCCAGTTGTTGAACTCACCGAGCACATACACGAATTGCTTGTCCGGCGCCGTCAAGCTCAGGATTACGGATGTGCCGCCGTTGAGGTAGGTAATACCGTCCTTCTTGGCGTCCGTTGGCAAGGCGGCCACTGTTACGGTAGGCCGCACCACCAGAATCAGCGAATCGGTGGCCGTGGTCGTGCCGCTGGTAGCCGTGAAGCGCACCACGTTGCGGCCCGTCTGCGTCACCGCAACGCCCGTGGTAAGTGTGGTGGCCGAAGCCTGCTGCGCCACTTGCGTGCCGTTCAGCCTGAGCGTAAGCTGCGAAGCCGACGACGCTTCGCCCGTTACGCTAACCGTAGTGCCGGCTGCCACAAACTGCGCGTTGCCACCGGCAGCCGGCGCTGTGATGCGCGCCGCTAAGCCGCCCTGGAACACATCCACGAAAATATCGCCGCTATTGACTCCCCGCCCGACTACGCTACCATCGGCGTTTTTGAAAAGCATAGCTAACTTCAGTAGCTGCTCGGCGACCGGTACGCCGTAGAATGTACGCGGGGTGAACGTGATGCGGTAGAGGTTGGGGTTGGTGGCGTCGCGCGTCATCAGCGCGGCGGGGTCGGCGGTAGCAAAGGAGGGACTCTTCACGTACTTCCAATCAGCGGGCGACGTGCTCAGGTTGGTAATTACGCCGGTGTAGACATAGACCGGCCCTGTAAACCCGGCCAGTCCGCCGTTACCTTGGCTGGCGTCGAAAGTGAGCGTAACGGAAGTATTGTCCTGGAAAAAGGTCGGCTGAGACGTAACGACCTGCGCCCGAACCACCAGGGAACTAGTCAGTAGCAACCACAAACTGCCCAATAGTCGAAGTGCTTTCATGAAAAAGGAAGTGGGAATGGAGGTAGGCTGAGTGCTATTCAGCCGTGGAAAAATGCTGAAAATCATCGAAAGGTAGTCAATCCGCACACCTAGTCGCAGCCCCGCAGCGGCTTTTGTTTGTAGCTTTGCCTATGCCCTACGGTTGCGCTGCGCCTTTTCACCTCACGCCTTTACTTCGCTCTTCCCCCAGCCGATTATTTGCGCCTTGCTACTTGGGGGCAGCCTTAGCTAGCGTACTGCTGGCTGCTCCGGTGCTGGCCCAGCAGTCCTCTTTCCCCAATAAAGCAGCAGAAACAACAACACCTTCCTTCGCCTCCTCGCCCCCACAGCCCGACACCGTTACCACTCGCCTGAACCGACGCCTGCCCCTCCTCGCGGCTGGCTTAGCTGTTTCGTATACGGGCCTCACCTATGGACTAAGTGAAGGCTGGTACACCGGCGAAAAAACCAAGCTTCACTGGTTCAATGACTTTCCCGAGTGGAAGCAACTCGACAAGGCGGGTCACTTTTGGGGAGCTTTCCACGAAAGCCGGGGCGCGGTTGACATGCTTCAGTGGGCCGGCGTGCCCGAGCGCCGTGCCATCTGGTACGGCGGCTTCGTGGGCTTCCTGCTGCAAAGCCCGATTGAGCTGCTCGACGGGCGCGACCCTGCTTACGGCGCTTCGGCTACCGATTTGGCGGCCAACTTTCTTGGTTCGGTAGCACTCATTGGTCAGCAACTGGCTTGGCAGCAGGTGCGCATCATGCCCAAATACTCGTTTCATACCACGCCCTACGCTGCCCGTCGTCCCAACGTGCTCGGCAAAAGCCTGGCCGAGCAGCATCTGAAAGATTACAACGGACAAACCTACTGGCTTTGCGCCGACGTGGGCGCTTGGCTGCCTGCTGGTTCACGTTGGCCCCGTTGGCTGCAACCTGCTGTGGGCTACGGGGGCCAGCAGATGGTATTCAACGACCCCGCTACCAATGCCGCAGCTGGCTTGCAGGCTTACCGCCAATATTATCTAAGCCTGGACGTAGACTTGCGCCACATCCCGACTAGGAGCAAGTTGCTGCGCCGCGTGTTTTATGTGGCTAGTATTTTCCACCTGCCTGCCCCGGCGCTTGAGTGGAGCAAGCGCCGGGGCTTCGTAGCACGCGGACTCTATTATTAGTGCTGAGGCTTCACGCCCCGTACGCAACCAAAAAGCAGCGCCTGCACGGAGCTATTTCTAGCGTTCCGTACAGGCGCTGCAGCCTGAATTTGAAACCTATTTAGAGGTATCTCGACTTATTCTACAACGAGCGTGAAGTTCTGTGGCTCACCATCGATTGTAGCTCTCAGGTAATAAGTACCCCTAACTAACGTGTTTGGCAACCGGAAAGTGGATTCGCCTTCTGGTACTGAGCGAGTGAGCAAGCTAACCATCGTGCCCTGCTTATCGAAGATGCGCAAGGTTACGTCCTGGGCCTGCTTTGCCTGCCAGGTGATAGTAGGCCGCCCATCGGTGTTAGGGTTAGGGAAGACGGAGAGCGGAGCCGACGGCAAGGCCGAGGAAGAAGCAATTGCAGTTCTGGATGCACTGGAAGAGCGGTACAGGGCCGAAGCAGGAATTACTTGCTTGTTCACTCCTGGACCGGAGTAGCTCACGTTCAAGACTTCCTGACCAGATCTATCAAAGAACCCAACCGTAATGGCGTGCTTACCTGCTTTGAGGCCGATAGTGCCTGAGCGCTCCTGCTCGGCGTGCAAGCCGTCGTTGTTGACAACCACCGTTTCGCCAATAGAGAGCACCGAGCCGTCGTCGGAGGTGGTGTAGAAAGTGTAGGTACCGTCCGTTGGCACATCCACGTAGCCCGTGAAGCTGAACGCGAAGTCATCGTTGCGAGTACGCGGTGCTAAAGAGAAAGCCGTTCCGTTACCGGTTTTAACTGAAGTCAACGAGCTGAAGTTGGGCACATTGCTCCAAGCGCCTTGATAGTAGGCATAAGATATACCACTCACGGCATCACTTGGGTTTTCAGGATTGCGCAAGCCGGTAACTACTGTGCTAGCAGATGAGGTACGATAGAGCGCGGAGGCAGGAATAGACTGTTTGCTCAGACCTGGGCCAGCGTAGCTTACGTTCAGGATTTCGCCGCCGCTTCTCTCAAAGTATCCCACCGTAATGGCGTGCTTACCAGCCTTCAGGCCGATGGTGCCTGAGCGCTCTTGCTCGCCATGCAAGCCGTCGTTGTTAACTACTACCGTTCCGCCGATGGAGAGCACCGAGCCGTCGTCGGAGGTGGTGTAGAAAGTGTAGGTACCGTCCGTTGGCACATCCACGTAGCCCGTGAAGCTGAACGCAAAGTCATCATTGCGAGTACGCGGTGCTAAAGAGAAGCTAGTTACATCTCCGCTCTTCACCGATACGAGAGAGTTGAAGTTAGGTATAGCGCTCCAGCTGCCTTGATAATAACCGTAAGAAAGGCCACTCACTGCGTTGGCTGGATTGTCAGGATTGCGCAAGCCAGTTGCCACCTCTGTGCTAGTAGCAGTGCCGCGATACAGAGCCGAAGCAGGAATAGACTGCTTGTTTATGCCGGGGCCAGCATAGCTTACGTTCAGAATTTCGCCGCCGCTTCTCTCAAAGTATCCCACCGTAATGGCGTGCTTACCAGCCTTCAGGCCGATGGTGCCTGAGCGCTCTGCTTGGCCATGTAGGCCGTCGTTGTTGACAACCACCGTTCCGCCGATAGAGAGCACCGAGCCATCATCAGAGGTGGTGTAGAAAGTGTAGGTACCGTCCGTTGGCACATCCACGTAGCCCGAGAAACGAAACGCGAAGTCATCATTGCGGGTGCGAGCTGCTAAAGAGAAACCCGTTTCATCCCCGCTCTTCACCGGCGTGAGGGCGCTAAAGTTGGGGACAGCGCTCCAACTACCCTGGAAATAGGCATAGGAGAGGCCGTTTACTGCATTGGCTGGATTGTCAGGGTTACGTAGGCCAAGTGAGGCGCTTGTATAACGGAAATCGAGCGGTACGTAAGTGAAGTTTGGGTTGCCCGCCTCAGCATTAAACACGTTGCCACTACCTGAAACTGGTCCGTTGCATACTGCAACGGCATCGGTGGTAACGGCAGTGTTAGAGTCATGCCAATAGTCGCCTCCGTTCGTTTCTTCGCTTACCAAGTAGTAGGCGGTGTTTGCAGCCAGCGTTACTGGGCTAGCGAGAGCTACGTAGGCGAACTGGCCTTCTGTTCCGCCTGCCATGTTGATGGCGACAGAGCCAGAAGCTACGTCGGCGCCAGTGCTAGCTACTACCAGCTTCACCGTGTGGGCTCGGCTGTTGCCAACTACGTGGACTCTGCCTAAGTCGGTCACTTGGATGGGATTGTTCCCTACCGTGAATTTCATGCCCAGCCAAACGTTCTGGCTGTAACCTGGCAGCGTGAAAGAGAGTATTGCTAACAGAGTCAGCAGTGTAAACTTTTGTGTTTTGGCGAAGATGAAAGTCCAAATCCAGTGGAGCATGCTTTGCGCAGTATGGTTTTGTTTCATGGAAAATCCCGTTTAGTGCGTAGCATTTCGCTACTACTTGCTCTTAAATCATTTAGAAGATGTTGATCCTTGCTTCGAACCGCCGGGTCATTCTATTAGCCTAAAGCGAAGGCCTGAATAGCTGGTGGCGCCGTGTAAGTTCAAAGCGCAGCCTGTCAGCCCCGAGAGGATGCTACCTGATGGCTATTAATTAAAACAGCAGGGCTGTATTGTGCAGGCTACCCACGCCTTGAAATGGTGCACATCTCGACAGTGGTGGGCAAAGGAAATACCGTTTTAAACTGGCTTCGTAGGCGATTTACTTTACGGCACGTTGCTACCAGACACCTGGAATGGCCGACCTTGCAAAGGATAAGCACCGCCACACTCAAACTGGCCATTTCCTCCTACTCCGTACGTGTTACCACCATTAGTGTGGAAAATGATAGTGCCATAGCGGTAGTTCAGCAGTTGACGACCATTGTAATCGGTTACACTCACGACTGGCACTTCACTACCGTGGTTGTCATTGTCTTCCACCCATACCGGGTCCTTGAGACGAGTGTCGCGCAGAGTTTTCGTAACGGTGGCTGAGTTGCCACTCAACTGCACCCACTTGATAGCCCGCTCACCACGTGAACAAACAATAAGTTCTTTGCCAATATTGCAGGTATTGGCATCGTTATTGTAGCCTTTGTTTTTGGAGTACGCAATGCTTGTTGGATTGCTACCCACAGCTACACTTCCTACTTCTCTGATATCAGCGGGCGTGCCGCCGTTGGTAGTGCTATATCCACCTACACCAAACAAATGCAACGTCCCGTCTATAGTAGCTACGTAAGCTTGGTTGTAGCCGGGGATTATGTTGGCACGCACTGCTGTGGGGGCCTGTGCCATGTCCACTACTTTGGCCACAGTCGGGGTCGAACCCGGAGCTACATCGAAAGAGTAGGGCCACTGATTCGCCTGCATACCCGTGTTTTGGGTAAGCAAGAAGTTGCTACGCGACGTGAAATACATGTTGTGCATCTGCGCAAACAAAGGCTTCAAATCCAAGAAAAGAACTTTCTTTTCAGCCTTACTGATGATCGTAGCATAACCACTGCGCGCATAGCGGCCACGGTTTCCACCCGAAATAAAGCTCAAACGGTTGGTTTCGTTGCTAAATGGTAGCTCTCTCGATTCGTAGCGGCGGTCACGACCGTCGGGCGATACCAACCAAGAATCGTTGTCGTCACTACTAGCCGTATAATCAGCTGCGGTGCAGATTTCAGTGGGTTGGGTCATACCGGGCAGGTCAATGTAGCCCAGAATCTTCATAAAGGTGAAGAGACCTTTGTTACGGAAACCTGGATAGTTCTCCGACCAGTCGCCCCAGAAACTATTGCCGGTACCGAGAGCTAGCACGGCTACTTGGCCTTTGCGCTGGTTGGTATCCCATACTGTTACAAGAGCAAACTCATTGTTAGGAGTAATAGCTATGGCAGTGGGCACTTTGCCCGCCGCTAGTTTTACTGCCACATTACCTGGGCCTGTGTTGCTACCAAATGCAGCAACTAGTCCAGACTGGAAGGTAACTAGGCTGTTTGTAGACCAAGTATCTTGACCATACGAGTGAGCTACCGCGGTAGGCTGGCGTAGGGGTCCACCATTCGTGAGTACATAGTTCAACCGAGTGGTCAAATCTATGATTGGGTTGCCACCACCATAGTATACCCATGGCGTCTCAGGCTTTTCGCTTACTGTTCCTTCCGCCATTACCATCGTCTGGACTACTGCCAAGCCGGGATGCGTAATAGCATCAGGCACGAAAAGCAACTGCGCGTGGTTAGACATGTAGTCGTTTTTGGAAATGTCTTGGGAACCTATCTGATAGTCCCAACCACTGCCATTCCCATGGTTGTCGAAACGACGGCTGCTAGGCTGATACAAGGTTGGAAAGCCGTTATCAGATACGGTGCTGGGCGAGCCGTACCGGTATTCCATACCAGCTGCAAGCGAATAATTTTGCGCCAACTGCTGGTAGTCGGCGGCATCTCCCCCACCTGGTGCTACTACTGTTGTATTTCTTGGGGTCCCTAAGGTTTTCCCGGTCAAAAAAGGAGTTGGAGTTTGACCAAATGCATTACTAGTAGTTAGGATAGGGAGTGCCAAGCAACAGATAACTTGGTACTTTCGGAAAGCCGGACTCTGAAACCACCGCTTATTGAATTTTGCCTCACCACTAATGGTAGGCTCACAAGTCAGTTTTTCTAGTGGGGAATGTCCTATTGGGGCTGTTTCGTGCAGTCCACTCTGGTGTGTTTGCTGTTGACCAGATTTTCCAAAATTGGGGGAGTAGCGCTTTGACGTACGGGCTGTGGATTTGACCATTACAGAAGAAAAGGTTGAAATGAACAAGCTAACGGATTAGCACTTTTTTGCGGCTTTGATTTTCTTTTTTATTGCACTTTTCAAATCTTTTTAAGAAGGCCTCTTCAAGATTTGTATTGAGCAGCATATGCACGTATGCAACCCAGGTAAGAGTGACGTTGCAGGGTTGCTTAGCAAAAGCGAGTAATACGGAAGCTAATGACTAAGTCTTTATACTAATATCCCTCAAAATCAAGGATATACGACTTCACTTAGAAAATTAAACCTCTTTCGCTCGAGCTAATCGACTACTATTTCGACTCTTTGAAACGGCAACAATTTCTTGTTTCCGAACCTTACTTTGGTTCAATTATTACCACAAGAAAGTGCTACTGTCCCTCTCTAATTCGATCACAAGTTATGAATTACCCGTGATATCCAAACTACCACCCCTTCTAGCTATGTAGCGACAGGTGTTGCTGAATGTTCCAATTATGAGACAAAATAAGGACCGAGTCGCCACTTATTATGGTCATTAGATATAGCTTCATGTAGCCAGTAATTTGGGCTTACTGTGCAAATGAGCAATCTAGCTTAATCTCGAGCTATAGAACACCCCCCCGTTCCAGCTTGCGTCTGACAGCCCTAAAAACAGTCAGAATAATGGGCGAAAAGAAAAGTAATTTTCTTTAAAAATTTATATTTTATAATCTAAATGCAAAATTAAACTATTGCAATAATGCCCCACTTGCATTTTATCGACTCCCTATAATACTATAAACCGCTGATTATGAGCATATAAAGGCTATTTTCAAAAGTAAGAGGTAAAGTATCCTGACCATTATAGCCTACTTACAACTCTACTAGGGAATATTATGCAGCAAGCATAGTGCCGCTTTTTGCAGCTGATCTTACATAGTGCAAAACTGCAGGTTTACGTACAAAATTTATATGGGGTTGCGACATAGCTAATGGAATACAATAGTCATCAAATAGCAAGGATGTTTAATCGGCAATTATGAATCGTCAACACTTCACGATTAGAGCTCACAACATATAATATTATCTATACATCAACTGACAGCAACATATGGGTAGCTCTCTATACTTTATTTGTTCCGCATGTATTTTAATAATCCAAATCAATTGCATATATCCAATCAAACATGAGTTGTATTGTACAAAATTTTGATTTATTGTTTTTATAACGAGAACCTACTCCTATATTACAGTCCAAGCTTAAAAGCGTCATTTGATATAAGTGTGGTCCTCTAACTTGCCCCCCCTTGACGTCAACCATAATCGAACTGCCTTACAATAAGACGAGCGATACTGTCAAGCTTGTTTTCCCTACTCTCCAGCCGAGAGGTTGGGGAGTCACCTCTTATGGAAATGAGACGCGCAACGGGGAAGAATCAGGCTAGGATTTGTGGGGGGGCGCAACGACACTTGTCAACAACACTTCTTTAGGCTCTCTTAATTTAGCCCCTAACAGAAGTTTCTTACTAAGTGCACCTACCACTCATGCCACTACGCTCACTAGCTTCACTGGCTACAATCAACGAATGCTTGGTTAGTGATGATCATTGTTGATCTAGCTTTGAGACCCCTACCCACATGCGTAGGTGAAATTGTAGCAACGGCAATAAGCTGGAAAATCAACCACATTCATTTAGTCATAGTTGGGATAACCGGGCAGAGGCTACACTGCCAATTTCGAAGAAAACAATTCAATCTTGACGCTTTCGGAGAAATTGACGGCTATTCTCAGTTCGCCTTCATCAAGTGAGGTATGATTTCGTGACGGGCGGGCTTATACAGCGGTTTCACTTGACAGAGCAATTAATTGCCGAGGGTTTCGATCAAAAAAATGTTCAAACTACATTGGTCAAATAAAGCCTTTGAGTCGTGTATAGCGTACTAAAAAGCATATTGACACCCTTTATTGGCCGACTTAGCACCATCTGGTTGCGCAAACGAGGGAAGCCTTTACCTTACTGTTATGCTTTCTGAATTTGTGGTATACGAAACGCGGAAGTGAACCAATAATGCAGTATATCTCTTGACAAAGCCTTAGCCATATCGGTCGAGGCTTTTTGCTGATAAACTAGGTCGGTAACATCTAAAAAATGCGATACAAGACGTTTGATTCTCTTCGATAAGGTGGATGTGGTTGCCTTACGCATGAAGGCATTGATACCTGAGCACAAAACAAAGAACTCAACTCTGCGCTACTTTTGCTCTTTGTTTGAATTCGCACCCATTGCCTTACCAATATGAACGTAGGAGACAGAGTACGCCTATTAACTGGCCGTGAGCAAGGCATTATTACCCGCCTGCTTAGCGACGAGCTAGTAGAAGTGGCCATTGATAACGATTTCACAATTCCGGTTCTGCGCCGCGAAGTAGTAGTCATAGCTGCGGAAGAGCAAAAGGCTTTCGGTACTAGTTCCCAGGGGCCCGTGGCCCCACGAGACGTCGCCAAAGCCGCTAAGGCTGCTAAGTCGGCAAAAACTGCTCAGCTAACAGCACCAAAAGTTGCTACGACACCCGCTCGTGGTGGGACCGAGCAACCTGCCGCTCCTAAAGCTACTGTGCCCCAACCCGCCCCAAAAGGCTTGTACTTAGCATTAAGTCATCAGTCGCCGGAGCTATTATCAGTGCACGTCCTCAACAACACCGATACTGATGTGCTATTCACCTACGGCGAGGAACGGCGCGAGCAGTATCGCGGCCTGGCCTCCGACAAGTTGGGGCCGAAAGCCGTGAGTGCGGCCCTAGGTCACTTTCACCTCAAGGATTTCGACCAGTGGCCGGCGGTAGTGGTGCAGTTGCTACCCCATCAGGTGAATGGCACGACAGCTTATGAGTTGATTACCAAACGCACGCAGTTTCGCGCCGGCAGTTTCTACACCAGCCGCCGCGAGGCGCCGGTACTCAAGCAGGATGCTTATCTTTTCCAACTCGACGAAAAGCCAGCTGCCCCCGTCGCTATTGCGCCCGAAAAGCTGGCTGAAACGTTGAAGGCCCAACTCAGCGGCAATGCGCCGGCCAAGCCCGCCGCGGTGGCCCCGGCTCCGGAGCCAGCAAAAGCCTTGGTGCCCCCGCCCCATGAGGTAGACCTGCACTTGGAAGCCCTCCAACCCGAAGGCGCGCAGGATTTGTCTAACACTGCTATTCTGAAGTTGCAGCTGGAAGCTTTCGAGGATGCGCTAAGCCGCGCCCTGGCCACCAACATGCACGAAATCGTGTTCATTCACGGCTCCGGTAGTGGCACGCTGCGCAAGGAGATCCATAAGCTACTGAGCCGCAACAAGGACATCAAGTTCTTCGAAGACTCTCGCAAAGAGAAGTTCGGCTACGGCGCTACTTTGGTGCGACTCAAATAAGGCTTACGATTGAATTTGCCGTTACCCTAAACGCGGGAAAGGACCTGCTGACGCATAAGCAAGTCGTTGATACGATAGTCGTTTTTACGTGAGCAGGTCCTTGCCCGCGTTTAGGGTAACGTTTTTCAGTTCTAGCTTTCCTACTTCCCACAACCTTACGATATCATCAGCAATATTCACGGCCACGCTGCGGAGTCACAGGCTTTGCTCAAGAAGCTGGGATACACACAAGCAAGGCATCCTAGTTGCTAGATGCGCAAAATGTTGGAAGAGCAATGTTGACGATGCCGCCCGAGGGAGAGTATGGTTACTTTGCGGAAATATCTATCCTGCATGAATTTACTTGCTACGCTCGCTGCCGTGTTGGTGCTTGCCTCTGCTCTGCACAGTTTCGGTCAGCAGCCCCTGCCTGTCCCGCTCAACCTGCAAGCCACCTACACCAAGGGCACCCGCTCCGCTACTGGCCAGCCAGGGCCCACGTACTGGCAGAACTCCGCCGAGTACGATATTGAGGTGAGCTTCAACCCGACCACACGCCGGGTGGCGGGCACAGTAGATATAGTGTATCAGAATGCTAGCCCCGACTCGCTGCGGCAGTTACAGTTTAAACTATACCCCAATCTTTACCAGAAAGGGGCGCCGCGGGTCAGCCGTATCAGTCCCAAAGACATTGGTGAAGGCGTGCAGATTGAAGCCCTGAGCCTAGCCGGCCAAGCGCAGGACGTGCGTGAGCTTCGGATTCAGGCCACCAATATGCCCGTGAAGCTCCCCAAACCCTTGGCCCCCGGTAGTAACCTGAAGGTGCACGTAGCCTATTCTTATATTCTCAACAAAGGCTCTCACACGCGCACCGGCGAGGTAGAGCCTGGCGCTGATTTCGTGGCATACTTCTTTCCGCGCATTGCGGTGTACGATGATGTAGATGGCTGGAACGTAGTTGAGTACAACGGTTCGCAAGAGTTTTACAACGACTTTTGCACCTTCCGGGCGGCTATTACCGTGCCCCGCAACTTTGTGGTGTGGGCCACCGGCGACCTGAAAAATCCCGGCCAAGTGCTCGCTCCAAAATATGTCCAGCGCCTCCAGAACGCCGAACAGCAGGACGGCATCACTTTCATCATCGGCCCCGACGACCTGAAGCGGCAGGACATCACTGCTCCTAATCCTCAGAACACTTGGCGCTTCGAGGCGCAGGACGTAACTGATTTCGTGTTCGCCACTGCCGACCATTACGTGTGGCAAGCCAGCAGCCTTGTGGTAGATCCTGCCACCAAGCGCCGTACACGTGTTGATGCGGTGTACAATCCTAAACACAAAGATTACGAGGAAGTGGTCCAGTTCAACCGCCGCACGGTGGAGGCGATGAGCTATACGTTCCCGAAGTGGCCTTTCCCCTACTCCCACGAAACCGTCTTCGATGGCCTCGACCAGATGGAGTACCCCATGATGGTGAACGACAACCCCGTCGCCACCCGCGACGACGCCATTACCCTCACCGACCACGAAGTGTTTCACACCATGTTTCCGTTCTACATGGGCACCAACGAAACCAAGTACGGCTGGATGGATGAAGGGTGGGCTACCATCGGCGAGTGGCTGATTTCCGCTTTGATTAAGCCTGGTTTTGCGGACGAATACGGCATTGAACCTTACGCCCGCGGCTCAGCCCAAGAGTTTGACGTGCCCATTACCACGCTCAGTACGTTGCAAAACGGCCCCGCATTTTTCCTCAACTCGTACCCCAAGCCCGCTCTTGGCTACCTCTACGTAAAGGATTTGCTGGGTGACGAGTTGTTTACCGAAGCCTTGCACACCTACATCCAGAACTGGCACGGCAAGCATCCTATGCCCTTCGATTTTTTCAATTCGATGAATACCGGAGCGGGCTTAAACCTTAACTGGTTCTGGCAGCGCTGGTTTTTCGATGATGGCTACCCTGACCTTGCTATAAGCAGCGTCAACAAGTCTGGTTCCGGCTATGATATCCTCGTAACCGCAAAAGGCACTAAGCCTGTACCCATCGATGTAGCGGTAACCTTCGCGGATGGAAAGACCGAGAAAATGCACTGCACTGTGAGCGTGTGGCAAGCCGGCAACACCACCGTAACAGTGCCAGTTACTACAAAACAGCCCGTTACGAGAGTGGTGTTGGGCAGCACCTATGTGCCCGATAAAAACAAAGCGGATAATGTGTGGGAAGGCAAGTAAACCAACCTCTTTGCTTACCTATATATTCATAAAAGCAAATACTTCACTGTCTCCTTGTGAAGGTGGTTGCCAGGCAACAGCAAGAGTATGCGGCTTATTTGGTACTGCTGAAGTGTAGCAGTACTACTGGGCAGGGCGGTCAGCACGTAGCCGAATAGACGTATTCAAACAAGCCATCCAATAGAATTTGATACAGCTTAAAAAATATTTCGAACTTCAAGCAACTTCTATGACATATCATACATCTATCATTTTGTAACTCCTTTTGCGCATATGCTTTCCAGTATCATCTTTTATTCGCTCGATAAAGCTATTCGCCAATACCGCAAGTTGGCGCAGGCGAATATCGACCGGGCGGGTATTGCCATCACCATTGATCAGTGGTTGGTGCTGCGCGTGATTCAAGAACACGATGACCTTACGCAAACGGATATAGCGGAACGAGTTTTTAAAGACCAAGCCTCGGTGGCCCGCATGATCAACCTATTGCTGAAAGCTGGTTTGCTGCTAGCAGTACCTCTCCCCCATGACGGCCGTCGTACCCGCCTGCGAGTGTCCGAAGAAGGTCTGCGCACCTTGGATGCGGTGGAGCCGGTAGTGCTCAGCAACCGGCAGATTGCGCTAAAGGGGCTGACGGAAGAGGATTTGGCAATTATGCGCCCGATGCTCGAAAGGATTTATAGCAATTGCGTGGCCGCAACACAACCTGTTGCTGCTCATTCAGTACCTGCACTCGAACTACCCGAACAACCCTAACGCAAAACCGACTTACCTGCTAATAAAAAACATAGAACATCTTGCATGTACGAAATATTTCGTATTTATTTGTACGAATTACTTCGTAGGCTATAATTCAAGCAGCTAGCTTTCCGGAAGCCCGCCCTACGGACAGCAGTTAGAATTGTCTTGCCCAACCTCATCTACTGGTGCCAGCTAGCAGGCGGCTACCCTTTATTCCTGATTCCAGCTTCTTCTCAGGCATACTCCTCCGTTTCTCTTACTCTTATTGCGTCTCTGTCACCCATGAAAACTAATTTCTTCATGCGGCTACGGCTGCCCTTATCCGCCAGCTTTTTTGCTTTGGCTGTACTCTTTTCAATTTCTTTTGCCGCCGCTCAAAACTCAGGCGTTGTGAGCGGCACGGTGCAAGAAGCATCGGGCCAAGCGGTGGCATTTGCCACCCTTACCCTGCACCGCGCCGCTGATTCAGTGGTAGTGAAATCTGAGTTTAGCGACGATAAGGGCAGTTTTCGGTTGACGGCCATAGCTCCTGGGCGCTACCTGGTGCTGGCCTCGCAGGTGGGGTTTGCACGCCGTTGGAGCGCACCGTTCGAAGTGGGTGGGGCGGAAGTGAAATTGCCTACGCTCACGCTCCAAGCTAGTGGGGCAACCAACTTGAAAGAAGTGACGGTGGTAGGCCAGAAACCCATGTTCGAACGCCTCGCCGACCGGACCATTGTCAATGTGGAAGGCAGCACGCTAGCGGCAGGTGCCAGTTCGCTGGAAGTACTGGGCCGCTCGCCCGGCGTGACCGTAGACAGCAACGATAACCTTGCGCTACGGGGCCGCCAAGGCGTGTTAGTACTCATCGACGGCAAACGCCAACCCATGACGGGCGCCGAACTGGCCGACTATCTGCGCGCCTTACCGGCCGACCAAGTAAAGAGTATCGAGCTGATTACCAACCCACCTGCCAAGTACGAAGCGCAGGGCAGCGCGGGTATTATTGCCATCAACCTCAAGAAAGACCAACGCCAGGGCACCAACGGCACCCTGAATGCCAGTTATGGCCTCGGCCGTTACGGCAATGGCAAGTATATCGCGGGCTTATCGGCCAACCATCGCCACAAGCAACTGAATTTGTTTGGTAGCTATTCGTATGCCGACCGCGAAAACTTTGGGGCGCTGACCATCAACCGGGATTTTTTCAGCTACCCCGACCAGCAGAAGCAGTTTGAAGGCAGCACCTTACAAGATAATTTCAGTTATAGCCTCGGCCGCTCGCACACTTGGAAAGCCGGTCTCGACTACAATCTTGGCGAGAATACGGTACTGGGGGGCACCGTTAATGGTCAGCAATACAATACGGTACAGGAGGGCACCAACAACTCCGAGCAGCTCGACGCCTTTGGCGGCCCGCAGAGCCGCTACCGCTCCACCAACGACCGGAACTACACCACGTCCAATGTGGCCGCTAACCTCAACTTGCGTCACACCTTTTCCACCGATTCGGCCGGTGCGCGTGAGCTAACTGCCGACGCCGATTACGCTCACTACGATAGCCGCCGTTTGCAACAACTCAACACGCTGTACTTCTTTCCCCAAGATTCCTTGGATTTGCTGGATGGCAACCAGCAAGGCAAGTTGACCATCCAGTCGGTGAAGGCCGACTACACGCACCCCATTAGCAAGCAACTGCGCCTGGAAGCGGGCGGCAAAGTAAGCTGGGTGCATTCCGATAACGACGTGCTGTTCCGAGTTCTGGGGGCTGATGGCATCGGGCTGGTGCGCGACCCGCTCCGCTCCAATCACTTCGTCTATGATGAAAACATCAACGCGGGCTATGTCAACGTGAACTACACCCTCACCGGCTGGACACTGCAAGGCGGTTTGCGCGGCGAACATACTGATGTAACCGGCCGCCCCGATGACCCCAAAGACAACTTCGACCGCAACTACTTCCAGCTTTTCCCAAGCGCCGCAGCCAAGCGCACCTTCTCCGACAAGCACGAAACGTCTTTGTCGCTGAGCCGGCGCATCGACCGGCCTTCGTACGGGCAGTTGAACCCATTCCGCTCCTATATTGATGCTACCACCTACGGGTCTGGCAACCCCGACCTGCGCCCGCAAACCAGCTACAACTTCGAACTCACCCACACCTACCAGCAGAAATATAGCCTCGGCGTAAGCTACAGCGTCACCTCCGACCCCATCATCGGGACGGTGCAGCCCGCCCCGGATGGTGGCCGCGCCGTTGTATCGACCAGCCAGAACCTAGGCAAGCAGCAGTACCTAGCCCTCACATTAACCACCCCGCTAGAGCTAGCCAAGTGGTGGACCATGAACAACAATCTGGTCGTCTACTACAACCACTTCACCGGCACCCTAGCCGGAACCAACCTGAATGCGGGCAAAGCGGCCTATAACCTCAACTCCACTAGCGCATTCACGCTAGGCAAGAGCTGGACGATTGACTTAACGGGCAGCTACCAGTCGCCGGAGGTATACGGGTTCTTCCGGCTGCGGCCGCAAGGGCAAGTAACCGCGGGCATCCAGAAATCGGCGTGGGAGCGGAAAGGCACCTTTAAGCTCAACGTCACCGATATTTTCTACACCAGCGTCACGCGGGCCACGTCCACCTACAACAACTACGTCGAGCGTTTCTACCAGCGCGGCGACTCGCGCGTGGCCACCTTCTCATTCTCCTACCGCTTCGGTAATGAGAAACTAGCCCCCACCCGCCGCCGTCAAGGTGGCGCCGAAGACGAGAAGCGCCGGGCAGGTTAAGATCGGTTGTTGTTCCAACGCCGGGAGAATCCGAATTGCTCGTTCAATGGAATTCACTCAGATTCTTCCTGCGTCAGAATGACAATTGGTTTTTGGAAGTACTCCGTATCTAAATGATTCGCGTAGAGAAAAGGAGGTAGTAGCTTACCTTCCTCCACAGCTTCCACCGCTATGCGTAAGCTAAATCTACGTGCCCCACTCCTGACCAGCCTCTTGTTTCTAGGCGTTGCCATTAGCTGCAAAGCGCAGGGCATTCCACAACTATCTGCTAGTAAGCCCTACCCTCTCATTGGTCAGAGCGAGAATAAAGCAGCAACTATGGATATATCCTGTAAGGGTTCCAAACAGATAAAGAATGCACCCTTGTATGTTGTTGATGGAACGCCCGTCACGCAAGAACGTCTGAGCACCAGAGCAAATCCAGAAAATCGACATTGTAAAGGACAGCAAAGCTATTGCGCTTTATGGTCCTAGTGCTGCCAATGGCGCAGTACTTATCACCCTTAAAAAGTAAAGCACAAGACCTCACCGTACTTCCAAAACTCACCCTGGCATTCCTATTTTTGCTTCCCTCGAACTACCAAATCAGTTCAAGTTACCCATGAAGCACCACCTCTCTATTTGCCATGAATTGTAGGTTGACACCTACAATTCAATGAAACAACCGAAAAAACGTCGGGCCTGGACGGCTCGGCAACATGGCCACATTGCGCTTTATCGCAGTTGGATTTATAGCCGCTTCCAACCTAATAGAGCCTTGATCTAACTACAATGGAATTGGCATCGGATGCAACCCTGTACTGCCCTGCACCAGCTACGTCAAGGAGCAGAGAAAACTGAAATTCAGTTTCTGTACCATCACAAATACAGCGGCCATTGGCTGTGCTGGTAAACAAAAAGGAACGCTCGGATGGGCGTTCCTTCTGTTTAGAGCCGACTTCAGTCTCGGCAAGTTACAGGTGCTGAAGGAGCAATAACAAATTAATTGCTATTGCCCATATGGAATAAAGCTTGTTGTAGCATCTATCAGTAAGGCAAGACTATTAATTCCGCCAACTTGCTTTTCTAGGCTATCTGTTTATCTACAGCTCTTCCAATTAATGTTCTCGACACACTTGTTTTTCGCTGCTGCTATAATGATGATGGCTGCAACTACAGTTCAGGCTCAGACACTAAGTTCCTCTCAAGACAAAACAACTCATCGCCCCGACGCGGCTAGAGGCATTCGGATTATTTGTGCTTCCAGTCTTAAAAATAACAATGAGCCCCTGCATATTATAGACGGAGCACCTGCTACACAAGAGCAGGTTCAAGCGTTAGATCCAAACCGAATAAAGAAAATTAATGCCCTGAAGGGTCCTGAAGCATCAGCCATTTATGGCTTACGTGGTGTTAAAGGCGCTCTTATAATTACTACGAAGAGACGTTTCAGAACAAATAGATAATACGCTTATTTCCTAGCAAGTAAAAAGCACGAGGCGGGTTGCAATGCAGCCCACCTCGTGCTTTTTACTTGCTAGGACCTGAATCCCTCTATCCCTTAGCCGTGAGCGTGATGTAGGGGATAATGCATTCCTCCAACGAAATACCGCCGTGCTGGAACGTGTCCTTGTAGTAATTCACGTAGTAGTTGTAATTGTTGGGGTAGGCGAAAAAGTAGTCGCCAACCGTGAATACGTAGGCGGTGCTCACGTTTTCGCGGGGCAGGAAGATGTGCTCCGGCTTGCGTACCGTGTACACGTCCTTGCTGTCGTCGAAGCCCAGGTTTTTGCCGTGCTTGTAGCGCAGGTTGGTGTTGGTGTTTCGGTCCCCCACGATTTTGTAGGGACGCTTCACCCGGATAGTGCCGTGGTCGGTGGTGATGACCAGTTTGCCTTTGCGCTCAGAAATCTGCTGGAGCATTTCGTAGAGCGGCGAATGCAGAAACCACGAACGGGTGATGCTGCGGTACGCCGACTCGTCGGCGGCCAGCTCCCGAATCATGGCCATGTCGGTGCGGGCGTGGCTGAGCATGTCCACGAAGTTGTAGACGATGATGTTCAGCTTGTTGTTGTTGTGCAGGTTGGCCATTTTGCCGAGCAAATCTTTGCCAGCTTGCAGGTTGGTTACCTTATTGTAGCTGAACTTCTGCTTCTGACCGGCCTTCTGGAAGTTGATTTCCACTAGTTCGGCTTCGTGCAGGTTTTTGCCTTCGTCGTCGTCGTCCCACACCCACAGGTTGGGATATTTCTTCTGGATGTCACCCGGCATCATGCCCGCGAAAATGGCGTTGCGGGCGTAGGCCGTGGTGGTAGGCAGAATGGAGTAGTACATTTCCTCCTGGTCCACGGTGAACAGCTCGGCGATAATCGGCTCCAGAATCTTCCACTGGTCGTAGCGCAGGTTGTCGATGAGCACAAAATACACGGGCGTGTCGCCGGTAGCTTTCATGAGCGGGAATACCCGATCCTTGAACAACTGGTGCGACATGAGCGGGGCGTCCTTGTCGTCGCCGTTCACCCAATCTTCGTAGTCTTCGGTGATGAAGCGGCCGAAGTAGGTATTGGCTTCGTCTTTCTGCATGTTGAAGACGTCGGCCATGCTCTTGCCTTCCGTCTCGTTGATTTCTAGCTCCCAATACACCAACTTCTTGTACACGTCGGCCCATTCGGAAGGGCTGAGGCGGTCGGAGAGCTGCATGCCCAGTTGGCGGAAGTCGCGCTGGTAGCCGGAGTTGGTTTTCTCGGACACGAGGCGCTTGTTGTCGAGCACCTTCTTCACCGAGAGCAGAATCTGGCTGGGGTTGACGGGCTTAATCAGGTAGTCGGCAATCTTGGAGCCGATGGCGTCTTCCATGATGTGCTCCTCCTCACTTTTGGTAATCATAATAACGGGCAGCGTCGGTTTGGCCGTTTTGATTTCCGTAAGCGTTTCCAGGCCCGTAAGACCCGGCATATTCTCGTCGAGGAACACGATGTCGTAATTCTGCTCCTGCACCTGCTCGATGGCGTCGGCCCCGGAATTGACTCCGGTTACGTCGTAGCCTTTTTCCTGCAAAAAGAGAATGTGCGGTTTGAGGAGGTCGATTTCATCATCGGCCCAAAGTATGCTGTATCGTTGCATAAGGGGGTTGGGAAGTGTCTGCGTGTAAAGCCAACTCGTTAGGTGGCGACTCGTTCAACGAGCTTCAGTGGCTAATTGCTTTATTGCCCGTTGCTCTGTCAGACTCTACAGAGGCCACTAAGCTTAAACAGGTTGCAACTGAAGTTTCGTAAGTAGCTTTACTCCCAATCCTTATTTTTTGGTTTTAAAAAATTACCGCCAGCCGATACTTCAGCTAAACTCCGCTGTAAAGAAGCGGAAATTACTTGGTTTAGGTTCCCACTCAAGTGTAGCGCGAAGCTCCAGCCTCGCGTATCGTTGCACGAAACCCGTTGGTTCGGCCCCGTCAGTAGCCGTTCAACAATGCCCGAAGCTGGAGCTCCGCGCTACTCCTTATGAACAAAAAGAAAATCTTCAACGACCCGGTATATGGCTTTGTTACTATCCCCACCGAGTTGTTGTTCGACTTGATTGAGCATTCTTATTTCCAGCGGCTGCGGCGGATTCAGCAACTCGGACTAACTATGTTTGTGTACCCAGGAGCGCTGCACACGCGTTTTCACCACGCCTTGGGCGCCATGCACCTAATGACGCTGGCCCTGCGCACGCTCAAAGACAAAGGAGTAGCCATTACGGCTCGCGAAGGCGAGGCTGCGCAAGCCGCCATTCTGCTGCACGACATCGGCCACGGCCCCCTTTCCCACGCCCTGGAGCGCAGCATTTTTCATGATGTGGACCACGAAGCCATCAGCCTGCACCTAATGCGCAAGCTGAACGCCGAGTTTGACGGGGCGCTGGACTTGGCTATCGAAATCTTTCGGGGTACTTACCACCGGCCATTCTTCCACCAATTGGTTAGCAGCCAGCTCGACATGGACCGGCTCGACTACCTCAATCGTGACTCGTTTTACACGGGCGTGCAAGAGGGCCGCCCCGGCGCCGACCGCCTTATCAAGATGCTAACCGTTGTGAATGAGCGGCTGGTACTGGAAGAAAAGGCCGTGTACAGCATCGAGAACTTTTTGGTGAGCCGCCGGCTGATGTACTGGCAGGTGTACCTGCACAAAACCGTTACCAGCGCCGAGCAGATGATTATCCGCATCATGCAGCGCGCGCAGGAACTGACCCGGACCGGCCACAAAGTACCGGCTTCGCCTGCCTTGCACTTCTTTCTCGCCAAAGTGGTAACCCAGGTGGAGTTCGAGGCCGACGACGCTATTCTGCGCCGTTTCACCCGCCTCGACGACACCGACGTATGGAGCGCCGTTAAGCAGTGGGCCGACCACCCCGATAAAGTGCTGAGCTACCTAGCCCAGAGCATCCTCGACCGGCACCTGTTCAAGATCAGCCTCCAGACCGAGGCCTTCGATGACGACTTCCAGATCGGCATTGTAGAGCTGATTGCCGAACGGTTTGGCCTGCCTACCGCCGAAGCCGCTCAACTTATGATTGCCGGCCGCATCAGCAACAACGCCTACGACGCCGATGGGCAGGACACCATCGATGTACTTACCAAACGGGGCCGCGTGGTAAACGTAGCCGAGGCCTCCGACCTGCCCAATATCAAAGCCTTGGGACAGCGCGTAGAAAAGCATTATATCTGCTACCCGAAAGAGATTTTATGAATTATACTCGAGCTAAAAGAGCGTCATGCGGAGCGGAATTTAAGCAGTTCGCCTATTAACGTCGCAAACTACCGGCCATCCTTGATGCTTGCTCTAACGTCCTCCTGAGAAGGACCTTCTCACGCCTAAACGATTGCTGTAACAACGACGCGCGCTGATGTTGCAAGGTCCTTTCTTCGTTAGGATGTGTAAATGCTCCGGTAAGCACAGCAGAACGTTTCAAGCTTGTACATATAGGTCAGATAAACGAGTACCGTGTACCAGCGCCAACTTTTATCTACTTTTGCCCGATGGAATTTACGGTAGGCCAGATAGCAGAAGTGCTGCGCGGCGCAGTGGAAGGCGACGCAACCCAGCGCATTGATCGGCTGGCAAAAATTGAAGAAGCCCAGGCGGGTTCCCTCTCTTTTCTAGCCAACCTTAAGTACGAAGCGTACCTCTACACAACGGGCGCTTCGGCCGTTATTGTAAGCCGCAGCTTAGAGTTGCGCCACCCCGTCCAGACTGCGCTTATCCGCGTTGATGACCCGTATTCCAGCTTTACCACGTTGCTGGAGTTCTATCAGCAAGCCACGCGCACTGGGCGGCGCGGCGTGGAGGAGCCCAGCTTTATGGGCCCCAACACCACCATTGGCGGCAACCATTACCGCGGGGCCTTTTCCTACATCGGCGAGAATTGCCAGATCGGCGACGATGTGGTGATATTTCCGCACGTTTTCATCGGTGACCGATGCAAAATCGGCAACGGCACCATTCTGTATGCTGGCGCCAAGATCTACGCCGAAACCGTAATTGGCGAGCGGTGCACCATCCACGCGGGGGCCGTAGTGGGTTCCGATGGCTTTGGCTTTGCGCCACAGCCCGATGGCTCGTACCGCACCATTCCGCAGATTGGCAATGTGGTGCTGGAAGACAACGTCAGCATCGGGGCCAACACCACTATCGACTGCGCTACTATGGGCTCCACCATCATCCGGGAAGGCGCCAAAATCGATAATCTCGTGCAGATTGCGCACAACGTGGAAATTGGGCGGCACACGGTAGTGGCCTCGCAGAGCGGTATTTCTGGCTCCACCAAAATCGGGGACTTCTGCGTGCTGGCGGGCCAAGTAGGCTTGGCGGGCCACCTGACGCTGGCCAACCGTACTACCGTTACGGCGCAGTCAGGCGTGGGCAAGTCTATCAAGGAAGAAGGCCAGTTCTTGCAGGGTGCGCCGGCCTTTAATTTGCGCGACAGTCTGCGGGCCCAAGCCGTTTTCCGGCACCTGCCCGAGTTGGAGCGCCGCCTTACGCAACTAGAGCGCCGTACGAACCCGCCGGAAAAGTCCTAGCTTTGCTTTTCGTAAGCGCCGCCGCTACAAGTTGTATGTTTGGCGGCGTTTTCATTACCTGTTTTCTCGCCTTCTTCGCTCGCAGCTTACGGCTTATGGCTGATAGCTACCCAAAATGAACGACAAGCAACATACCATTAAGGTCCCCGTGACGGTAAGCGGCATTGGGCTACACACCGGCGTTCAGGCCACCATGACGTTTTGCCCGGCGCCCGTCGGCCACGGCTACCAATTCCAGCGCATGGACTTGCCCGATCAGCCGATTGTAGTGGCTGACGTAGACAATGTAGTGGACCTTTCCCGGGGCACCACCATCGAGCAGAACGGAGCCCGCGTCAACACTGTGGAGCACACGTTGGCGGCTTTGGTAGGTTTGCAGATCGACAACGTCCTCATCAAGCTCGATGGCCCCGAGCCGCCCATCATGGATGGCTCCAGCTACCAGTTCATTGAGGCGCTGGAAGAGGCCGGTCTAGAAGAGCAAAATGCGTTGCGCAACTTCTACGAAATTCCCGACGAAATCCGCTTCGTAGACAACGGCCGGGCCGTGGAGCTAGCCGCCCTTCCCCTCAACGACTACCGCCTGACGGTGATGGTGGACTACAACTCCCCCGTGCTGGGCTCCCAGCACGCCTCGTTGACGGATATCAGCTTGTTCAAGAATGATATTTCCAGCTCGCGCACTTTCTGCTTCCTGCACGAGCTAGAGGCTCTCTACAAGCAAAACCTCATCAAAGGTGGCGACTTAAGCAACGCCATTGTGGTAGTGGACCGCGTGGTGAGCGAAGATGAGTTGAGCGAGCTAGCCACCATGCTTGGCAAGCCGAAAGTAGCCGTCAAGAAGGAAGGCATCCTTAATAACGTGGACCTGCGCTACAAAAACGAACCCGCCCGCCACAAGCTCCTCGACTTGGTGGGTGATCTGGCGCTGGTCGGTCGGCCGCTGAAAGGGCAGATTCTGGCGGCCCGCCCCGGCCATGCCGCCAACGTAGCCTTCGCCAAGAAGATCAAGAAGAAGATGATGGAGGCCAACTCCTCTCCCGTGCCGCATTACGACCCCGCGCGCGAGCCGGTCATGGACATCAACCAGATCATGCAGGTGCTACCGCACCGCTACCCGTTCCTGCTGATTGACAAGGTGATTCATCTCGACGAAACGTCGGTGGCCAGCATCAAGAACGTCACTATAAACGAGCCGTTCTTTACGGGTCACTACCCCGGCAACCCCGTATTTCCGGGCGTGCTACAAGTGGAGGCCATGGCCCAGACGGGCGGCATTTTGGTGCTCAATACGGTACCGGACCCGGAAAATTATACGCCGTATTTTGTGGGCATCGAGAATTGCCGCTTCCGCCGCATGGTGAAGCCCGGCGACACCATCATTTTCCGCTGCTGGCTACTAGCTCCGGTTAAGCGCGGTATTGCGAAGATGAAAGGTCAAGCTTTTGTGAACGGCAAAGTGGTGATGGAGGCCGAAATGAGTGCCGCTATTGTACGTAAAGACGCTTAAATCGTCAATTAGGAATTATTAAGCAGGAAAGAATAATTGACTGGCCTTTTACACGTTTTACTGCCAGCCACGTGAATTCCTACTTATTAGTTCTGAATTGTTAATTCAATAAAGAATGAATCAGCCGCTCGCCTATATCCATCCCGAAGCCAAAATCGCGCAAAACGTGGTTGTGGAACCTTTCACGACCATTGATAAGGATGTGGAGATTGGGGAAGGCACCTGGATCGGCCCAAACGTGACCATCATGGCGGGGGCCCGCATCGGCAAGAACTGCAAGATCTTTCCGGGGGCCGTTATTGCTGCCATTCCCCAAGACCTGAAGTTTGCCGGCGAAAAAACCACTGTGCTAATCGGCGACCATACCGTCATTCGGGAGTGCGTAACCGTAAACCGCGGCACCGTGGACCGACTTAAAACCGTGGTAGGCTCCAATTGCCTGCTCATGGCCTACGTGCACGTCGCCCACGACTGCATCATCGGTAACTACTGCGTATTGGCCAACGGTGTGCAGCTGGCCGGCCACGTAGAAATCGGCGACCACGCCATCATCGGCGGCACATCGGCCGTGCACCAGTTTGTGAAGGTCGGCCAGCACGCTATGGTATCGGGTGGCTCGTTGGTGCGTAAAGACGTGCCGCCCTTCGTGAAGGCCGGGCGCGAGCCGCTCACCTATGCGGGTATCAACAGCATCGGACTACGCCGCCGCGGCTACTCCGACCAAAAGATTTCCGAGATTCAGCAACTGTACCGGTTGCTGTTTTTGGGCGGCATGAACAACAACGACGCCCTCGACAAAATCGAGCTGGAACTAGCGCCCTCCCCGGAGCGCGACGAAGTGGTGAACTTCGTGCGTAATTCGGGTCGCGGCGTAATCAAAGGCTATTCGCGCAACGGCAACGGTGCAGATTGAAGCAATTGGGCTCGGCAAACGCTACGCCCGTGAATGGATTTTCCGGGGTCTGACGCACACGTTCCAATCAGGTTCGACTACGGCCATCCTGGGCCCGAATGGCGCCGGCAAAAGCACATTGCTCAACACGCTTTCCGGCCAGCAGCTTCCCACCGATGGCACCTTGCTTTACCAGCAAAAGGGCCAGTCGGTGCCCGTGGAAGAAGTGCCGCCTTTACTCGCCTACGCCGCCCCGTACTTGGAGTTGATTGAGGAACTCACGCTAACCGAGCTACTGCATTTCCACGCTCGTTTTAAACCGCTCCGGCCAGGTGTCACGCAGCCGCAGTTAATCGAGTTAATGTACCTCTCAACGTCCCGCCACAAGCTGGTGCGCGACTTTTCATCGGGCATGAAGCAGCGCCTCAAGCTGGCCTTGGCCCTTTACGCCGATACGCCCCTGCTCCTGCTCGACGAACCCACCACCAATCTTGACCGCGCCGGCGTGGCTTGGTACCAGGAGCACGTACGCGCAACGCTGGCGGGCCGTACCGTACTGGTATCCAGCAACGTACCCGAAGAGTACGACTTTTGCACCGAGCAGCTGAACGTGACAGATTTTGGCGCCCGATCTGCCCGCTAGGCTTTTGTTTGCCGAAGTCTGCGTAGTTTAGAGCAAAGCTCTACGCTCTCCTCTGATGGCTCGCAAACCGTACATCACGCCCGAAGACTACCTAACAACTGAGCGCGAAGCCGACTTTAAGAGTGAATACTTCGACGGGGAAGTATTTGCTATGTCGGGAGCCAGCCGGGCGCGCAATCTGTTGGTTTCCAACCTCACCATCAGCTTAGGCACTCGATTGGGTGATACGTGCAGCGTTTTCCCTAGCGACATGCGCGTGCATGTGCCAGCCAGCGGCCTCTACACCTATCCGGATGTGTCGGTGGTGTGCGGGGAGGAGCAGTATCTGGAAGATGCTTATTTAGATACGCTGCTTAATCCCTTGGTGCTACTGGAAGTCCTTTCACTTAGTACGGGCAAGTATGACCGGGGCGACAAGTTTCTATTCTACAAGAGCATTCCTAGTTTACAGCAATACGTGGTAGTGGAAAGTCAACGTCCGCTGGTGGGCGTGTACTCCAGAAGCACTGACAGCACCTGGCTGTTTCAGGAATACAAAGGACTCGGCGCTGTTTTGCCGCTGCCGGCACTTAATCTAGAACTGCCACTAGCAGAAATCTACCGCAGAATCACTTTCCCGAGTTGAACCAGTTCCTTGAGTAGACGAAGGATCGTAAGCTAGCGCGCACCTTGCAGTTTAGGGAACAAGCTTTCGTTTTGTTGAAGTATGGCATATAGTATCATCGGCTTACTGCACCTAGACAAAGGTTTTTTGTGTTTCGCCTGCCCTTTTACCAACTCGACTATTAACTCAAAACCTTCCGTCACGTATCTTCGCAGCGGTAACCCTGCCATGCGAGCCTTGCCATTACGAGCCTAATTTATTATCCACTTCCCAAGCCCCTGACAAGGCCATGAGACAATACGACGACCTCGACGACGACGACCTGGATGACGACGACCTGGATAGCTTCGCTAAAACTGGCGGCAGCAAAACCCGTGGTTCTTCCGAAGATCAGCTTTCGGCCAAATACGCCGACTATCTGATGTGGCGTGATACAGGTTCCTCCCACGATGAGGCGCTGGACCTGGCCAGCATGACTGAAGAAGAATATACCACTGCCGAAGCCGCCGAAGACCCCGACGCCAGCCGCGGTTTCAGCAGCATCGACGATGATGATGACTTCGATGATGACGACGATGACGACCTAGCTGGTCCGAGCCGCCGCGGTGGTCGCAGCAGCTTCGACGATGATGACTTCTAGTTCCGTAGCTTACTTTTTTTAGGCTCCCGAGGTATCCTTAGTTTCCAGAATAAAACGGCAGCGCCGGTGCTACGTGCACCGGCGCTGCCGTTTTATTCTGGAAATTGTTGTTAGATGCTAGCCCCCGAATGCGCACTTAAGCGTAGTGAAACCGTTGATATTAACTTCTGCTGCCAAACACACGCTTCAACAATTCGGTGGTACGAGCCACAGGATTTTCGCGGATGTTCATTTCTTCCTGGGCAATAAGAGTAAACAATCCATCAATAGCCTTACCGGTGGCGTACTGATTCAGGTCGGTTTGCACGGGCGTTACCAGCGGAATCCGGTTGTAGCGGGTGGAGAGGTCGGTGTAGTAGCGGGTAGCGCCCACTTTATCGAGGCTCTGCTGGATAATGGGTTTGAAGGCCGTGGTAAGCTGGGGCGTGGTAGTGCGTTGCAGGTAGTGCGTGGCCGCATTTTTCTCGCCGGTCAGGATGTTCCACACATCCGAAAAGGTTAAGCTTTTGATGGCCGACAGGAAAATAGGTTTGGCACTTTTGGCGGCATCCTCGGCGCCCCGATTCAGCGACAATTCAAACTTATCGACTTGGCTGCCTAAGCCGATAGAGCGCAACGTGTTAGCTACGCGCTGCGCATCGGGCGGGAATGGAATGCGGATAAGGCGGTTGAGGTTGAAGCCGTCCGTCTTGGAAGCTTGATCGGCGCCTTTGCTGATACCTTGCACCAGCGCTTCTTTGAGGCCGTTGGTCGCCTCGGTGTTGGTCAGGCCGCCCCGGTTCTGGCTGGTTGAAGCGGAAGTGGTCTTGGGAGCCGGCAGCTTGATCTGACCGATCTTAGGCAGAGAGAATATCTGAGCAGAAGCGCTGAGTTGCAAACCCACTAATACAAGGGGCAAAACGAGAAAACGGCGGTAGTTCATGGCGAGGAAAGACGAGGTACTGATTGTAAGCTGCCTTTTGCAGAAACCGGACCAAAACAAATGCAGCGCGCTGTAGCACGGCAAGTTGCTCCGTGTTACAGCGCGCCGCAGGTACAGCGCCGCTTGTTGCCGCCCTGAGTTTACTTTCCGAATACTCGCTTCAGCAACTCACTGCCGCGGGCGGCAGGATTCGCCCTGATTTTCGCTTCCTCGGCGGCCACCAGCGTAAAGAGGCCATCGACCGTCTTTTGGGAGGCGTAGGGCGTTAGCTGTGGTTCTAGTTTTGTGACGAGAGGGATTTTGTTGTAGCGGCCTACCATTTCGGCGTAAAGCTTGGTAGCACCGGTTTGCTCCAACGACTGCTGAATGATGGGTTGGAAAGCTGATTTTAGCTGATCAGCGGTTTTCCCGTACAAGAAGGTGGTGGCCGCATCATCCTCTTTGCTGGTAGCCAACCCAAGGGCATCCTGGAAGCTTAAATTCTGGACTGCCCCCAGAAAAATAGGACCGGCTTCTTTGGCTGCCGACTCGGCACTCCGATTCAAAGCCACTTCAAAGTTATCGACCAGCGCGCCCAAACGCAGCTTGCGCATAGTGGCCGATACCAGTTCGGCTTCGGGCGGAAACGGAATGCGGATGTCGGTGTTGGCGTTGAAGCCGTCGGTGGCGGAGGCCTGCTCGATGCTGCGCGTGATGCTTTGCGTCAGGGCCTCTTTCAAGCCATTGTTGGCTTCGGTATCGGTGAGTGGTGTTTTTACTACGGCAGCCGCCGCGGCCGCAACGGCCGTTTTGGCCGTGGTTGTCTTGGTCGTCGTCGTGGTTTTAGCCGGGGTTTTGGCAACGGGCTTCTTAGCAGTGGTAGTTTTCTTGGTAGTGGTCGTTTTTTTGGTTGTGGTTTGGGCCTGAACCGCCAGCGGAGCCGCCACGCTTAACGTTAAAGCAAAAGTGAGAGTGCGAAAACAATTCATAATAAATAAAAGACTAAAACCAGACCGCCTCCGTGGTGGTCTTACGCGTCGTGGCCCCAAATTGCGCCATTTCCTTGTCCTATCCTAACCTCCTCCTTATGTCCTTGCTCCCCGACGTTGAAATCATGACCATTGGCGACGAGCTGCTCTACGGGCAGGTCATCGATACCAATTCGGCTTTTATGGGCCAAGAGTTGGCCACCATCGGGTTGCGCGTGCGCCAGATTTCCAGCGTTTCCGACCGGGCCGACGAAATTGTAACCGCCCTTGACTTGGCCCGCCAACGCGCGCAAGTGGTTCTTATCACCGGCGGCCTCGGCCCGACCAAAGACGACCTCACCAAGCACGTACTGGCCCGCTACTTTCAGAGCGAGTTGGTTTTGCACGAGCCCACCCTGACGCACGTAGAGGACATATTCCGCCGCTTCAATCGCCCGATGCTCGAGGTAAACCGTCAGCAGGCCATGGTTCCGTCTAATTGCGAGGTGCTGTTCAACGCCGTCGGGACGGCGCCGGGTATGTGGTTCGAGGATGCGGGTACGGTGTTCGTAAGCATGCCCGGCGTGCCCCACGAAATGAAGTATTTGATGACCGAGCAAGTGCTACCACGGCTGCAAACCCGCTTTCAGGTGCCGCCCATCGAACATGTGGTAGTGCAAACCATTGGGTTAGGCGAGTCGTTTCTGGCCGAAAAAATTGCGGATTGGGAAACGGCTCTGCCCCCGAATATCAAGCTGGCTTATCTGCCTTACTTGGGCGGGGTTCGGCTGCGTCTAACCGGTCATGATGATGGACTGCCGCATTTGCGGCAGCGCATGGAAGCCTTGCTGCCCGAGCTACGGGCGGCTATTGGCGAGTACATTTTCGCGGAGGGGGAAGTGAAGCTGGAAGCGGCTATTGGCCAATTGCTGCTGGCGCGGGGCCTCACGGCAGGTACCGCCGAAAGCTGCACAGGTGGTTTGCTGGCGCACAAAATCACGAGCGTACCGGGTAGCTCTGCCTACTTCCGCGGCAGCATCGTGGCCTATCACAACGACATTAAAATGCAGGAGCTCGGGGTGCTGCCCGAAACCTTAGCTGCCCACGGTGCGGTGAGCGAAGCCACCGTCCGCGAAATGGCCGAAGGTGCCCGCCGCCGCCTCGGCGTCGATGTAGCCCTGGCCACCAGCGGCATTGCCGGCCCCGACGGCGGCACCGAAACCAAGCCCGTTGGGACCATATGCCTCGCCTACGCCGACGCCTACCAAACCGTCAGCCGCCAATTTACCTTCAACCGGGGCCGCCAGCTCAATGTGGAGTATACCGTAACAATGGCGCTGAACCTGCTGCGGCAGAACTTACCAACTGTTCCACAGGAAGTATAGCCGAACGATACCACAAAACGCTCCTGCTCGTCTGGCGTCCGCGCAATGCAACGGACGCTAGATGAGCAGGAGCGTTAATTTGACAATAATAGCACGTAAGCGACTTCAGCTGAGCTTAGTAGAATTGGTGATCTACTGTCGGCGGCACGCGCGAGGCATCGGCTCATGCAGCTTGGCATTTCAGTAGGTTGCCGACGCCCATGACCGTGGGTTTTCGGTTACCTTTGAACTCGAAAACTCCCCACCCAATAACCCAACCCCTATCCCTACCGCATGGCACGAGTGGAAATGGTGATGCCCAAAATGGGCGAAAGCATTATGGAAGGCACCGTTCTGAAATGGCTCAAGCAAGTCGGCGACACTATTGAGCAAGACGAATCGGTGCTGGAAGTAGCAACCGACAAAGTAGATACCGAAGTACCCGCTATTCAAGCCGGCGTATTGCAGGAGATATTGGTGCAGGAAGGCCAAGTAGTAGCCGTGGGCGCACCCATTGCCATTGTGGAAACCGAACCAGCCAGCACCAGTACGGCCACTCCGGCTGCAACCCCTGCCGCCGAAGCAGCACCCGCGCCTTCCCCACAAGCACCCGCTATTCCCGACAGCGGCGTGGCCGAAGTGCCTTACATACCCGAAACTGGTACCACCCCGGCGCAACCCGTAGCGCAGCCCCAACCTGGCCGATTCTACTCTCCTCTCGTGCTCAGTATTGCGCGCGAAGAGGGCATTTCGATGGCCGATCTGGAATACTTGCCCGGCACTGGTAGCGAAAACCGCGTCACCAAGAAGGATATCCTCGATTATGTAGCCGCGGGCAAAAAGCCGCTGACCACGCCAGCCGCCACGCCACCGGCCGCCGCAACTCCAGCTCCTGCTGCTCCAACTGCCACGCCAGCACCGCAAGCCGCTCCCGCTGCGCAAGCGGCGCCGGCCCCTACGGCTCAGCAGCCCGTAGCCAGTAGCCAGCCGTCAACCAAAGCCGTGCCTTCTATCAATGGTAGTCAGGAACTAGTTGAGATGGACCGGATGCGCAAGATGATTGCGCAACGCATGGTGGACTCCAAGCGGATTGCCCCCCACGTTACGTCGTTCGTCGAGGCCGATGTGACGGACCTCGTGCACTGGCGCAACGCGAACAAGGACGCCTACAAAAAGCGAGAAGGCGAGAATCTGACTTTCACGCCCATCTTCATTCAAGCCATTGCCCGCGCTATCCAAGACTTCCCGAACATCAACGTATCGGTGGATGGGGACTATATCATCAAGAAGCGCGACATCAACATTGGCGTAGCCGTGGCCTTGCCTTCTGGCAACCTAATTGTGCCGGTCATTCACAACGCCGACCAGCTCAACCTCAACGGCTTGAGTAAGCGCGTAAACGACTTGGCCAACCGGGCTCGCCTAAACAAGCTCAAACCGGAAGACTTAGAAGGCGGCACTTACACTGTTTCCAACGTCGGCTCGTTCGGCAACGTGATGGGCACGCCCATCATCATGCAGCCGCAGGTAGCCATTATGGCCGTGGGCGCTATCAAGAAGAAGCCGGCCGTCATCGAAACGCCGCAAGGTGACTTGATTGGTGTGCGGCACTTCATGTTTCTTTCACACTCCTACGACCACCGGGTAGTCGATGGCTCCTTAGGTGGCATGTTTGTGCGCAAAGTGGCCGATTATTTAGAGCAATTTGATCCTAATACGGCTATTTAATTGTTGAATGGTTTAAGAGCTGGTTGCTCAGCGAGTCGGCAAAACCACCAGCTCTTAAACCATTTAGCTGTTCATCAATTTCTCCATGAATAAAGTGCTGCCTCTTGCCGCCCTGCTTGTTGCCCTAGGCCTCATTATCTTTCTATATCTGCGCGTCAACAAGTTGGAAGAAACCTTGAAGCAGTCGGAACGACGGTTTTCTGATTGTGAGCTAGTAAATTTCCAACTGCAAAACCAGCTGGTAGCCGCCACGCGCGGCCCAGTGCCCGACAGCCTTAAGGTGCGAGACTAACTTCTAGGCTTGGCAGTGACCGGTTGGCAAAAGTCCTACCTGCGCTTGACGGTTGCCACACGAGTAACTACCGACGTTTGGGCTTCGGCTGCACTCAACTCAGAGCCAGCGTGCACGAGCTGCCCGCCAGAATTGAAATTGCTTCTTAGAGCACAGAAAAAGCGCTGGAACAACCAATTACCATACAGAAACCAGCTTAGGCCTTGCAAGCCGTAAATCAAACCTGGTAGTATTTCTTGTTCACTGAAAAGCGTCTGATCAGGCTAGAACTAGGTTCGGGCCTGATCAGACGCTTTTCAGTGAGTGCAAGGCTTTGTACTTGTAAAGCCCAATGCATTTAACTGGTGCTGTTGTTCTTACCGGTCTTCGCCGCCTTCGCTTTTCTGATCGTCGTTGTTGACGGATTTTTTGCGCTTCGGTGGGGCCGTGCTCAGCTTACCGATTCGGTAGCTCATATTCACGCGGAAACCAGTGCGGTAGAGCACGTTGATGCTGTTCTGCGCCAGAATCGGCGAGCTGATTTCGGTGCGGATGTTGTTGCGCGGCGTAAAGAAGTTGTCGGCGCCTACCCCAATGCTGCCCTTCTTCTCGTTGAAATCCTTCTTCACTCCTAGGCTGTACACCCCAAAACCGCCCTGGTACCCTTGCAACTGCACCTGCCGGCCCCGGTAGAAGCTGAAGAACTGTAGGCCCCACCCTTTGGTGAAAGCGTAGCTCCCTTGCATCCGGCCGCTAATCACCCAACCACGGTTGCTGGCCTGGAAAATGGGGTCAGACAGTTTGTTGTCTAATACCGCATAGTAGGTATCAAAACCGCCGCCGAGAGTGAATTTGTTGTTGAGGTTGACGTTGGCAAATACGCTGCCGCCGTAAGCGTTTTCCTGCCCAATGTTGTCGAAAGTGGTACTAATGGTGTCGAAGTTGCTGGTACGCACCGCTTGGATGGAGCCGGTGGTGTTGCGGGCGAAAACCGAGAAGTTGAGCGAAGTTTTCTTGATGAAGGTGTTGTAGCCCAGTTCGTAGTTGTTGGTGTACTCAGGCCGCAACTCCGGATTTCCCTGTGAAACGTTTAAGGGGTTGGCCGCTTGGCGGTTAGGATTCAGGAATTGCAACGAAGGCCGCTGAATCCGGCGGTTGTAACCAGCCTTGAGAGTGTTGCCGCTGGCAAACTTGCGCGACAAGTTCACGCTCGGTACCAGCACCCCATACGACGGAATAGCAACCTCAGTATCGGAGGCTTGAAAGTTGGCCTCGATGGTGGTGTACTCGTAGCGGGCACCCGCCTTCAGGGTGTAGTCCTTCAGAAAGCCTAATGTGTACGAGGCGTAAGCAGCGGCCACGTTTTGGTCGTAAGTGAAGGTGTTGGACAAGTTACGCCCCGTCGTCTGCATCCCATCTTCGAAGGTGGCGTACTGACTGTTTACTTGGCGCATAATGTCCTTGGCGCCCATTTCCAGTATCTGGTTCTTACCAACTGGCGTTTGATAGTCGGCTTGCAACGTCATTTCCTGGTTATAGCTGTCATTCTCGTTGCGAATCTGGCTGATTGAACTCGGTTCGAGGCTCTCCAGAATGTCGTTGGTGAAGTCGTTCGTGCGGTTGTTGCGGCTATAAAGGGCCAGTACGCTGAACTCTTTCTGCGGCGTCTCGAAAGTGCGCGTGTAGTTCAGGTTCAAATCGAGCGTGTTGGACTGATCGAGCGTATAGGCGTTGCGCAAGGTGCGGCTGCTTAGCGGAAAGTCGCCCGTCAGCGCGTTGAGCCGGTACGATTCGCTGAGTAGGTTGTCTTGGTAGTTGGTACCGTTGCGCACGCCTAGCTGCACCGAAGCCGACAGAAAATTGTACTTGTTGATGTCGTAGTCCCAGCCGAGTGAGTAACGCCCAAACAGGTTGTTGTTGCGTGTTTTGGCGGTTTGCGTAGCCTGGGCCAAGAAGGTTCGGTCGGCGTTGTCATCAAACGTGTTTTGCGTGTTCGAGAAGCGGCCCGGCGTGTTGTACTGGGCCCGACCACCACCGCCGAGCGAGAAACCCATTTTGCCGGTGCGGTAGCTACCGTTCAAATCTAGGTTAGCATTACGCAAGCCGCCGCTGCCGCGCACATCCAGCGTGAAGCCCTGCAAGTTGTTTTGCTTGGTGACGATGTTGATGATGCCGCCCGAGCCTTCGGCATCGTACTTGGCCGAAGGCGAGGTAATAACCTCCACCGACTTGATCTGGTCGGCCGGAATCTGCTTGAGGGCATCGGCAATGCTGCTGGCCGAAATGGTAGAGGGCCGGTTGTTGATGAGCACCCGGATGTTGCTGCTCCCGCGCAAGCTCACGTTGCCATCGAGGTCGACGGAAAGCATGGGCACCCGCTTGAGCACATCGGTAGCGTCGCCGCCCCGCGTGGTTTCGTCTTTCTCGGCGTTGTAAACGGTGCGGTCCACTTTCTCCTCAATCAGGGCCCGCTGCCCTTCCACCACCACTTCCTTCAGCGCCTGGGCCGAGGAAGCTAGTGCTATCGTGCCCAGCGCCACGGTGTTGCCCGCGTCGGTGATGACGATGCCCGGCTTCTCGATAGCCTTATACCCTAGAAAGGTGATTTGCACGGTGTAGGTACCGGCCGCCACTTTGCTTACCGTGAACTTACCGCTTTCATCGGCGGCACCACCGTCTACGGGCTTGCCAGTGGCCGGATTGAGCAGTACCACCGTAGCATAGGGCACGGGCTGCTTGGTTGCCGCATCCGTAATGGTACCCGTGACTCGGCCACTGCCCTGCTGGGGCTGTGCGGACCCAGCCAGTGCCGGGCGCTGCCCGCCCGCCGGTGGTCCGCCTTGGGGGCGGCCAGCACCAGCTGGTTCCTGGGCCAAGGCCAAATAGCCACTACTAAGAAGTACTGCTAAAAAGGAAAGTTTTTTCATATAATCAACAACTGCAATTGCCTCGCGTCTCAGCGCAGGTCTTTATTTATTTCAGACAAAAAGAACTGCCCGTATTTATTAGGTAGCTCAGGCTTTGTTTACATTAATCTGCCTACTTCGACACACTCAACTCGAGAGTGCAAACTTGCAACCGGAGCCACAGACACAGCTTCAAACAATTAGTGGCTTCCCCTCGCCTTAATAATCTGCTTCTACTTGCTGACCCATAGGTAGACGACAAAATCAGCCGCCTATACTTACTCCTTATGCTTAAGTAGTAACACTTACCGTGCGTGCTCGATAAATGTTATTTGGCTGATGCACTTCTTTACTCTAGGAGGTTTTGTGATAACCAGCAGCTTTTCAATCAGATGCCTCTTGCCTTCACCCCCTTTTCAAGTGGTATAACAGCCTACTTGACCTATTGACTTAAAAAGTTGCACTGGGTTTGTTTTCAACCCATCATTTAGAGAGAGAAAAATCGTATCTGCCTTATAATCATCTTAATACAAGTAAAAACAGTTGTTTGCGCTACCTATCTGGTATTCAAAACCTAGAATTCAACTCCAGCTTACTTAGGTTGCGCCCAACCAACGCAAAAGCGCCACCTAGCTGTAGAGCTAAGTAGCGCTTAAACATCCTACGAAGAGGAGAGCATCTTTCGGGGCAGCAGATAGCGTGTACGAGTGCCCCACAGGAAGTGGCACCTGGCTCTGACTACTTCAGGAGCAGGAGCATAAAAGCAAACTGCCGTGCTGCATCGTGAATAGATTTGAAGCGGCCCGAAGCGCCGCCGTGCCCCGCTTCCATATCGGTATGCAGCAGCACTAAGTTGTCGTCGGTTTTGGTGACACGCAGCTTGGCCACCCATTTGGCGGGCTCGAAGTACTGCACCTGTGAGTCGTGCAAACCGGTGGTGACGAGCAGGTTAGGATAGGCTTGTGCCCGCACATTATCGTAGGGCGAATACGAGAGCATGTAGTCGTAGAAGGGCTGCTCGTTGGGGTTGCCCCACTCGTCGTACTCGCCGGTAGTGAGCGGAATGGTGTCGTCGAGCATAGTAGTCACCACGTCCACGAAGGGCACAGCGGCTACCACACCTTTGTAGTACTCGGGGTGCAGGTTGATGACGGCCCCCATCAGCAACCCGCCCGCCGAACCACCCGCCGCAAATAGCGTGGCCGCCGAGGTGTAGTGCTCCTGAATCAGGTAGGCCGAGCAGTCGGTGAAGTCGGTGAAGGTGTTTTTCTTGTTCAGCAGCTTACCGTCCTCGTACCACTGCCGCCCGAGTTCCTGCCCGCCCCGAATATGGCAGATAACGTAGGCAAAACCCCGGTCAAGCAAGCTCAGCCGGGCCGCGCTGAAGGTAGGGTCAATCGAAATACCATAGGAACCATACGCGTATTGCAGCAGCGGCGCTTTTCCATTTTTCTGAAAGCCCTGCCTGTAGACAATGGACATGGGAATCCGGGTACCATCCTGGGCGGTGGCGTAGAGCCGCTCGGTCACGTAATTTTCCTTTCGGAAATCACCCAGCACTGCTTGCTCCTTAAGCAGCGTTTTGGTGCGGGTGTTCATGTCGTAGTCGTAGGTGCTGGTGGGCGTGGTGAGCGAAGAATAGCCGTAGCGCAGCACCGACGTATCGAACTCGGGGTTGATGCTGATGGCGGCCGTGTAAGCGGGTTCACCGAAGTTGAGGTAGTGTTCTTGTTCATCCTGCCACTGCATCACGCGCAATTGCAACAAGCCTTCCTGCCGCTCGCCCAGCACCAAGTAGTCCCGAAACAACTCCATGTTTTCCAGAAACACGTTGGCCCGGTGCGGAATAATCTCTTGCCAAGCAGTTTTGCTGGTATTGGTAACCGGCGTTTTCAGCAGCCGGAAGTTGGGCGCACCGTCGTTGGACAACACGTAGAAGTTGTCCTCGAAATGCTCGATTTCGTAGAGGTGGTCTTCTTCGCGCGGCAGGAACACCTGCAAGGTGCCCGTAGGATCAGCAGTTTCCAGATAGCGCACCTCCGACGACATGGTGCTGCCCATCTGCACGAAAATGTACTGGCGCGACTTGGACTGGCTTACGCCGATGTGGAAGGTGTTGTCTTCTTCCTCATACACCAGCACGTCCTGCGCCGGGTCGGTGCCGAGTTGGTGGCGATAGATCTGGTAGGTCAGCAGCGTGTTTACATCTTGTTTGGAGTAGAACACGGTTTGGTTGTCGGCGGCCCAGACGGCTTCGCCGCCGGTGTGCAGCATTTGCTCGTCGTACAACTCCCCGGTTACCAAGTTCTTGAGGCGCAGCGTGTACATGCGGCGGCCCACGGTATCGACGCTAAAGGCTAAAAGCTGGTTGTCGTTGCTTACCTGGAAGCCGCCAATCTGGAAGTAGGCTTCTCCCTGCCCCATGGCGTTGGCGTCGAGCAGCACTTCTTCCGGGGCCTCCAAGCTGTCTTTCTTGCGGCAATAAATCGGGTATTCCCCACCGGCTTCGTAACGCACGTAGTAGAAGTAGCCATTGTCGCGGTAAGGCACCGACTCGTCTTGCTCCTTGATACGGCTCTTGATTTCGGTGAACAAGTCGGCTTGTAGCTTTTTCACCGGCGCCATTTGCTCCTCGAAATAGGCATTTTCGGCGTTCAGGTAGTCGATTACCTCCGGGTTCTCCCGTTCATTAAGCCAGTAATAGTCGTCGGTGCGCGTGCCGTGGGGGGAAACAATTTGCTTGGGTTTGGGCGTGGCAATGGGTGGGGTGAGCATGAAGACAGTTCTGGTTAAGAAAAGATAAGCTTAGTACTGTGAGGCACTGAGTTGTCAAGAAAGGGAAAGAGCAACCTAAGTAAACCTCCTAGTGCTTACGCTTTGCGCAAACGCTCGTCGAAGGAAAACAACTCCGGCTCGCTGGCTAAGTGCACTTGGTGGAATTCTGGATGCGCGGGATTTAGCAGTAGGTTGTATTCTTGAGGAACTACCACCGACGGCACCCGCAACGCTAAACTTTGCCCTGACCGTAGCCAGGCGTCGCCGAGCATTGCCGTGGGTTGAGGTTGCGAGAGGCGCTGCCAGTCAGGGGGCAATTGGGATATTAGCAGTTCTTCTCGGCTTATTGTGTCGGGTAAGTCCAGTGTGAGCATATACATATCGTTGGGCAAAGCGCCGGAGGGTAGGTGTACCAGCACTTCCATGGCCGCCAAAGCGCGGCTTGTGGCCGTATACAGCACGGCCGTGCCGCGCAAATTCCAGCGCCCACCAACCAAGTAAGCCCCCCAGCCGCTCAAGTCGTAGCGGCGGTTGGCGCGGGCCAAGCGAAACACCTGCATCAGCCGAATACGCCGTGTTCAATGCGCACGAAAATATCGCGCAATAATTGAATGCCTACCGTGGAAGTGATGAATTCCACTGGGCGCCGGTTACCTAAGGCAGGCAAACGGGCATCCATCCAAAGCTTGACTTTTTCTTCTCCAAACAGTTCAAACCCTTCGGCGTAGAGCGTAGCCAGTTGCACCAATCGGTCGGTAGCGTCGGCTTTGAGGCGCTGGTCAGGAGCGTAGCGTTGCAACGTCCGCACCGACAAGTCAACGGCGGCAGCTAATACGGGCAGCGGCAAGCTAGACCGACCCGCCAGATGATCGAGCGCCCGCCGACGCAACCCGCGCTGAATCATATCAACTAGTTGCAGGTCGTTCATCAACGCCTCCCCAACTACGCTAGGACCGCCCAAAATATCTACAAATGCGTACGGCGCCATAGCATTGTTGGGGTTATGC